>JAJDNB010000111.1 GCA_022340905.1 Deltaproteobacteria bacterium
CAATAAAGTGGTAGACATCTGGGCCAAGGCCACCGAAGACATCGCCGGGGAGATGATGCTCGAGATTGCTACGGAGAATGTGGAAGGGCCCAAGGGGAAAGGCGAGGTAATGCCCTCCTTCAATCCCATCTTCATGATGGCCGACTCAGGCTCTCGAGGCAGCAAAGATCAGATGCGCCAGCTCTCGGGCATGCGCGGTCTTATGGCAAAACCATCAGGTGAAATTATCGAAACCCCTATTACTGCGAACTTCCGCGAAGGTCTTACGGTGCTGCAGTACTTCGTTTCTACCCACGGAGCGAGAAAAGGGTTGGCAGATACAGCCTTAAAGACTGCCAACTCCGGCTATCTGACCAGAAGACTGGTTGATGTGGCCCAAGACTCAATCGTCTACGAGGAAGATTGTGGCACTATCGACGGCATCTGGGTGGAAGCACTCACCGAGGCAGGCGAGATTATCCAGCGGTTGAGCGAGCGCATCTTGGGTCGCGTAGCCTTGGAAGCAATAAAGGATCCCATTACCGACGAAGTCTTGGTGAAAGCCAACGAGGAAATCGACGAATCAGCCGTCTCACGGATTGAGGAGGCTGGTCTGGAGCGAATCCCTATTCGTTCGGTCCTCACGTGTAGGAGCAGGCGGGGAGCCTGTGTAAAGTGCTATGGTCGCGATCTTGCTCACGGCCGAATGGTGGAAATTGGTGAGGCAGTGGGGATTATCGCCGCCCAGTCCATCGGTGAGCCCGGCACTCAGCTAACCATGCGTACTTTTCACATCGGTGGAACGGCGAGCAAGAGGATTGAGCAGACTTCAGTCAGCAACCGCCTACCGGGTACAGTGAAGTATGTCAATCTCAACACGGTTCGCAACGTGGAGGGGGATTTGGTGGTGATGAACCGTAACGGAGAGCTCACCATTGTTGCCGAAGGCGGGCGCGAGCGTGAACGCTATCAGATTATTTACGGTGCCAAACTGAAAGTTAAGGATGGTCAGGAAGTGGAAGGGGGTACCCTGCTTGCTGAGTGGGATCCCTTCACTACTCCTATCCTTACCGAGGTCTCCGGTACGGTGAAATTCGGCGACATTGTCGAGGGCCTAACCATGCAGGAGAAAGTTGATCCGGTTACAGGTAAGGCCAGTAAAGTGATAGTTGAATTCAGGGAAACAGATGTGAGGCCCCGTGTCTCCATCAAAGATAAGGCTGGCAAGACGGCCAAGGTAGGTAAGAGTGTTGCTCGGTACTTCATGCCCGTGGGGGCGATTATTATGATTGCCGAGGGAGATGAGGTATCAGCGGGAGATGTTTTGGCCAAGATTCCGCGGGAGACAACCAAGACCAAAGATATCACTGGCGGTCTTCCCCGGGTGGCCGAGCTCTTTGAGGTGCGTAAGCCCAAGGAACAAGCGGTGATCAGTGAGATTAGCGGGGTGGTCTCCTTTGGCAAAGACACCAAGGGCAAGCGCAAAGTGGTGATTACCCCTGAGGTGGGCGATAGCAAGGAATACCTGATCCCAAAGGGCAAGCACATAAGTGTCCATGAGGGAGACCTCGTCCGGGCGGGTGAGGCCCTCATGGATGGCGCTGCAAATCCCCACGACATTCTCAATATTTTGGGTGAGAAAGAGTTGGCCAAGTATCTGGTGGACGAGGTCCAACAGGTATACCGGTTGCAGGGGGTCAAGATTAACGACAAACACATCGAGGTCATAGTTCGCCAAATGCTCAAGCGGGTTAGAATTACTGACCCGGGGGATTCAGATTTTCTCATGGGCGAACATGTAGAAAAATACCGTTTCGAGGAAGCCAACCAGACATTACTGGAGGAAGGCAAAAAGCCTGCAGTGGGTGAGCCTCTCCTGCTTGGAATCACCAAGGCCTCCTTGAGCACTGAGAGCTTTATCTCGGCTGCCTCTTTTCAGGAGACCACCAAGGTACTCACTGATGCGGCAGTGGGCGGCAGGGTTGACTATTTGCGAGGCCTCAAAGAGAACGTGATCATGGGAAGACTGATTCCTGCTGGAACGGGCCTCAAGAAATACAGGGAAATGCTTTCAGGCCAACAGGAGGAAGCAGTAGGTTCATAGTGAGAAGTTAGCGCTCAGCAGTCAGGAATCAGCAATAATAGCTGAGAGCTGAAAACTGAGGGCTACTTTAATAAAAAGGTCTTGACAAATTGCAAATAGATAAGTAATGTTGCAGGATTTTGGTGCCGATGATTATTGGCTCCACAGACATGGAATTTATTGGTAATTGGGACTCAGGTATTATGCCCACGATTAATCAATTGGTTCGCAAGGGAAGAACTCGGGTTAAAGGGAAAAAGAGCACTCCGGCTCTACAGGGTTGTCCACAGAAGCGTGGCGTGTGTGTGCGAGTTTATACTACAACCCCAAAGAAACCCAATTCAGCGCTCCGCAAGATTGCCAGGGTGCGATTAACCAATGGTATTGAAGTAACCTCCTATATTCCAGGTGTAGGCCACAATCTGCAAGAGCACTCGGTGGTTCTTATACGAGGTGGCCGGGTAAAGGACCTGCCAGGAGTTCGTTACCATATCATCCGAGGCACACTAGACGCCACTGGGGTTCAAGATCGACGCCAAAGTCGTTCTAAGTACGGAGCTAAGAAACCCAAGTAACCAGTAAGTGAATGGTCACCAGAGAATGGGCCACGGGTATACCGCCGTGGCCCATCTCATGTAGCAGCCCCAAAAACTTCCAGTCTGAGACGGGGTTGATAGGGGTAACTGCCCCATTTGAGGAGCATCATAATGCCGAGAAGGAGAGAGGTCCCCAAAAGAGAGATTCTGCCGGATCCCAAATACGGCAGCAAACTGGTTGCTAAATTTATTAACAACCTAATGCGAAAGGGTAAGAAGAGCGTGGCCGAAAGGACACTCTACCAATCTTTTGACATCATTGCCCAGCGCACCAAACAAGATCCTCTTGAAGTCTTCAAAAAGGCGTTGGACAATGTCAAACCCGTTTTGGAAGTGAAGTCCAGGAGGGTAGGGGGATCAACCTATCAGGTGCCAGTGGAGGTACGTACTAGCCGCCGAGTTGCGCTAGCTATCCGTTGGCTTATTACTTATGCCCAGCAGCGCTCAGAAAAAAACATGACCCAAAAATTGGCTGGCGAGTTTATGGATGCGGCCAACAATCGGGGATCATCAATTAAAAAGAAGGAAGACACTCACCGCATGGCTGAAGCTAATAAGGCCTTTGCGCATTATCGCTGGTAGATTCCGCATGGGGCATGGAGCAGGGCATAGGGCCAAAACAGAAACGCCATACGCTGAGCTAATAAGTTTATTCGATTTTTTATTTAACTCTATGCGCTATGCTCTATGCGATTTCGTACAACGGACGGATGAGACAAAGACGAGGAGCCTGTTTTACGCTCCTCATAGTGAGAATAGATAGAATGCCCAGAGCTGTACCCATAGAAAAAGTTCGTAATATTGGCATCATGGCCCACATCGATGCTGGAAAGACGACGACTACCGAGCGCATACTGTATTACACTGGCGTCTCCTACAAAATGGGAGAGGTCCATGAGGGAACGGCGGTGATGGACTGGATGGAACAGGAGCAGGAGAGGGGCATTACCATCACCAGCGCTGCTACTACCTGTTTTTGGGATGGTCACCGCATAAATGTTATAGACACCCCCGGGCATGTAGATTTTACCATCGAAGTGGAGCGATCATTACGGGTTTTGGATGGGGCTGTGGCTATCTTCTGTGCTGTGGGTGGCGTGGAGCCTCAGTCCGAGACAGTTTGGCGTCAGGCTGATCGTTATCGGGTGCCACGCATTGCTTTTATCAACAAAATGGACCGAATGGGAGCAAATTTTGACCGCTGTCTGGCCATGATGAAAACGAGACTGGGAGCATCTCCCGTGGCAGTGCAAATTCCTCTGGGTAAAGAGCAAGACTTCAGGGGAGTCATAGATTTGGTAGAGATGAAGGCGGTGGTCTGGGAGGAGAGCACTCTTGGGGCCGCCTACCAGGTGGTTGAAATTGAGGACGAGCTCAGAGATGAAGCGGAAGAGTATCGGCGGAGACTTGTGGAAGCCCTGGCCGACGTCGATGAAAGCATTTTAGAGAAATACCTCGATGGCCTCGAAATCAGTAATCAAGAGATCGAGGTGGCCTTGCGCAGTGGTACCCTCCAACTGCATTTAGTGCCGGTTTTCTGTGGAGCAGCCTTCAAAAATAAAGGCGTGCAATTGCTCTTGGACGGCATCGTCAGGTACCTTCCCTCGCCCATGGATGTACAAGCAATTTCAGGCATCACCCCCAAGGGCGAAGAGGAGACACGTGCAGCGGAGGATAAAGCACCTCTGTCCGCTTTGGCTTTCAAGCTGATGAATGATCCCTATGTGGGACATCTTACCTTTCTCCGCATCTACTCCGGAGGTCTCACCACTGGAGCCCAAGTGCTGAACTCTACTAAGAGTGTGCGTGAAAAGATAGGCCGGCTGATGAAAATGCACGCCAATAAGAGGGAAGAGATAAAGGAAGTACATGCCGGTGATATCGTGGCAGCATTGGGGTTGCGCAATACTACCACCGGCGATACTCTTTGCGATCCTGCTCGGCCCATTGTACTTGAAGCAATGGATGTTCCAGCACCTGTGATCTCTATTGCCATTGAACCCAAGAGCAAAGAGGATCAAGAAAAACTCGGGACGAGCCTGGCCAAAGTTGCTGCTGAGGATCCCACTTTTGTGGTGAAGGTGGAGCAAGAGACCGGTGAGACCATCATATCCGGTATGGGGGAATTGCACCTCGAGATCATAGTGGATCGGCTTTTGAGGGAATTCAAGGTTAATGCCAACGTGGGTAAACCCCAAGTAGCATATCGCGAGACTATAACCCGGAAAGTTCGGGCCGAAGGTCGCTTTGTCAGGCAGAGCGGCGGTCGTGGGCAGTATGGTCATGTCTGGTTAGAACTGGAGCCCAATGAACGTGGGGCTGGCTTTGAGTTTGTAGACCGCATTGTGGGGGGAGTGGTCCCCAAGGAATACATAAAGTCTGTGGAACGAGGGGTCAAAGAGGCGTTAGAGCAAGGGACTCTTGCTGGTTATCCCATAGTGGATATTCGGGTCGCCCTGGTGGATGGCTCCTATCATGAGGTGGACTCCTCAGATATTGCCTTCGCCATAGCAGCATCGATGGCAATTAAATCAGGTGTCAAGGATGGAGAGCCAATCTTGCTGGAGCCTATGATGACCGTAGAAGTTGTGGTGCCAGAAGAATACATCGGTGAGGTGATTGGGGATCTCAACTCTCGCAGAGGCCGCATCTCACAAATGGAAACTCGCGATAATGTCCAAGTGATTGAATCTCGCGTTCCTTTGGCACAAATGTTTGGTTATGCTACGGATTTGCGCTCAGCCACCCAGGGGCGAGCTACCTTTCATATGCAGTTTTCTCATTACGATCCGGTACCGGTTTCCATCTCAGAGGAGGTGAAAGCCGCTGCTGCCGGCTAAAGGGTGAGGGGAGATATCAGGGATTAGTGGTTACTGGGGCGTCAAGACACACTCTCCGGTGATTGCTCGAGCAGATAGGAATAAAGAGTCCAAGGAGGAACCGCCATGGCGAAGAAGAAGTTTGAGAGGAAGAAGCCGCATATAAACGTAGGTACCATAGGGCACATAGATCATGGTAAGACGACATTGACGGCGGCGATAACCAAGCATTTAGCGAAGAAGGGCATGGCGGA
>JAJDNB010000113.1 GCA_022340905.1 Deltaproteobacteria bacterium
AAGATCATTCTTGTCGATGCCTGATCCAGTGTCAGTTACCCGGATGGTAAGATTACGGTCACTAGGATTGTAGGAAGTGCCCACTATCAGTTTTCCTCCCTCGGGCATGGCATCAATGGCATTGAAGATCAGGTTGATCACACACTGTTGTAACTGGTTGTAATCGCCTTTGACCCGGGGAAGCTTTTCTTGCAATTGTCTCTCTGTAGTTATGTTGGCAAGCTTGAGCTTGTGCCCACTGAGCATCAAACATTTTTCAACCAACTCATTTATGGGCACATCAGTAAAATCAAGTTCCGACTTGCGGGAAAAGGCCAGCAAGTTGGAAACAATCTTCGAGCAGCGATCGGTCTCATTTTCCATGAGGGTTAAATAATTGGCAAATTTCTCCTGATACTCTTCCGTTACCGGTCCCCTTTTTAAAATCTTGAGCATGAGGCGGGCGTAATTTAGAACGCCTGCCAGGGGATTATTTATCTCGTGTACAACGCTGGCCGCCAACCTCCCCAGAGAGATCATCTTATCTTGATGGAGCAAGCGTGCCTGATCAGCGAACTGTTGCTCGAGGCGACGAATCTCCCGAAGGTCACGAAAAAAGGCGACGGAACCAATATCTTCTGTACCTTCGTGCAAAACGGCTCCAGAAAATTGGGCAGGTATCAGCTGTCCCGATATAGCCACGATGCTTGTTTCATATAGGGTGAGACGGTATTGACCTCCATAGTCGCTGCTGTAGAGTTTCTCTTTCAATTCATCGTACTTCCCCGGTGGAAAAAAGTGATCAATAGTGAGCTTTCTCAGAACAGTCTCTTTTCGATAGCCCAATACTGCCTCAGCGGCCTTGTTGAAAATGATAACCTTGCCTTGGGGATCACAGCCGATGATTGCATCAATGGAGCTCTCAATGAGATTTTTTTGAAACTGGTAGGTCTTGGCTAACTCCTCTGCCGTGTCCAACCACCGCTTTTCAATCAGCTCCGTATACTCACGGAGTTCCCGGGTCAAATCCAGCCTCTCTTCGGCCCTTTGCAGGGCCACTTCCAGAGCTGTGGTACTTATTGGTTTTGTTATAAAATCAGAGGCTTTGAGTTGGAGGGCCTTGATTGCCAGGTCCATATCAGCATAGGCGCTGATAACGATGACTTCTTTGTTCGGCTCTCTGGCTTTGATCTCCTTGAGCACAGAGATGCCGTCCTGGCCGGGCATGCGAAGATCGCAGAGGATAATGTCGGGCTGCTCTTCCGCAAAAATCTTTAACCCCTCTTTCCCATCCCCTGCTGTCAATACCTCATAGCCGCCATCTCGCAGAGTAACGGTTAGGACCTTGCGTATGGACTCATCGTCGTCAATTACCAAGAGTTTGGCCTTCTCATCTGGCATGGAGTTGCTGCCTCCTGCATTTTATCTTTTCTAGTAAGCGTCCATTCGGAATTACAATTCTCTCCTCTCCCTTGCCGAAGATCCCGCTGTCCTTTAGCGGGGACGGGGGAGGATTTAGGTGGGGGTGTTCCCCCTCCCCTTTATCCCCTCCTCTCCGAGGCGTAGGCTCTCCGAGCCAGAGGCCGCCAGGGGAGGGGAAGAGGAATTGCCGGATGAATATTTTCTACTTTATGTTGGAACTTTCAGAAAAAATCAAGGAAGAAGGGCGGAAGAGAGATTAACTGGGATTTTTTCCGAGGTTGAGCTGGCAAATCAGTCAAACTTCTTAGCCATGACGATTTTCTTCACCCCTTCCACCTCAATCGAAGCAATTGTGACATAGCCGAAGTCTCTCTCATACCAGTGAGCCATGCGGTGGGTTATGAACCAGTATCCCGGCAACCCTCGCTTGCGGGCCCAAGACTCGGCATGAATGTGAAGACTGCTGCCAATACCCCTGCCGCGGAAGGACGGATGCACCAGAAGTTGGGTGCCGGAGGCGAAGTTCTTTAAATAGCCCATGTTCTCAACCGATAAACCGGGGGGCAACTCCGCCTGATCGATAACGCAAACCAAGCCCAAAACCTCAGGTCCTCGCACTGCAAGGATTAAGTCGCGATCCGGTTTTTGTATGTAACGTTGGATTTTGTCGCGGAAGGCTTGGCGTTGCTGCTCGCTCATGTGGTCAGTGAGCTGCTCGACGGTGGGTTGCACATGGATTTCGGTAGCCAACTCTAATTCCCAAGTAACGTTCATAAGGAGTCCAAAATGTGGAGCACAGGAGATAGTCAGCCTAAAGAGCAGTACCTACTACTATAACATGATTGATATTATTCTCGATAGATTCTCTCCACTTTCTCTCCCCGGATTACCGTCTGTACAGGGTCGACAGCAAGTGGTTTGCCCGAATATTCTCGGGGAATGGTTACAGTGAATGTGGCGCCATGGCCCCACTCACTGGCCACCTGGATATCGCCTCCCATATCGCGCAACGTCTTTCGCGCTGCGGCCAAGGCCAGACCCTGCCCCGCTTTTTTTGTGGTAAAAAAGGGTTTGAACATATTGGGTAGATGTTCCGGCCTGATTCCAGGCCCTTCATCTTCTATCTCTATGGTGCAGGAGCTACCACTGCGGCGTGAACGGACATGGATGGTTTGTCCTTTGTCACAAACCTCGAGACCATTCATGATAATTGTCTCCAAGCTCCGCCCTATAGCGTGCTCGTCCACCATTGAAGGGCACCCGCCTTCATCGAGACGAATCTCGAGATTGACCCCTACTTTGTTGGCAGCCCTTTTGAGATGTTGAAGCTTCTGTCGAATTACTTCATTCATGTCGTGGGAAAAGAGTTGAACAGGTTCTGTTGTCACAAAGGAAGATAAAATTCCCACCATCTGCTCGAGGCGGGACATTTCCTGCTCAAAATTTTCGTCCAGGCCGACACATCCTTGCTCTCGAGTTTTTCCGGCCAATCTCTTGAGCGCTCCCAACAAATCCTTCATTTCATGGCCAACCGCAATAGCTGCCCGCCCCAGAGCACTCATACTCTCTGCCTCCAGTACTTCTTTCTGCTGCTTCCTCTGCCTTTCTACCAGCCAGCCGAAGCCAAAGGCTATGAGATTAAAGACCAGAATCTGGATGATCAGCGCTGCGACGGTGTTATGTGGGGTAGCATGGGCAAAGAAGATGAACGGAGCATAAATCACACTCACAATCACCGCTATGGTCATCCCAGCTCTCAAGCCAAACCAAAGACAGGTGAGTAAAATGGGAATAAAGAATAGCTCTCGGTGGAGAATGTGCAATTCCATGTTTCCATGGATCCTGCTGTAGTGCAAAATAGATATCACCACCACTAGCGTGGCGATAAGAACTAATTGTAATGATTGCTTTGTTGTGTCCATTATCACACCTTATGCCTCCATGGTCTCGAGCAGAACGTGTCTGACTACATTGATCCACCCGGATACCAGAAGGAGATCTCTCCCTTCTTGCCGCCCGCATCAAAAACACAGATCATTCTGTATTTATCTTTTTCGTCAAAAGTAAAACTGGCGGCCAGGATGCCGTTATAGTTTGTCAAAATCTCCTTTTGCTCCTTGCCAGAAGGGCCGATAATCCTGATTTGACCCGCGGCATCCTTGATTTGACTGTTCGAGGTTGCATTGAAGAGTTTAACCATGACGTGGTGTGTATTGCCCTTCGGGTCCTTCATGTTCATGCTCGCCAAACTCATCACTTGGAATTCAGCGCGCACACCGTCGGCAGTCGCCTGGTGGGTGAAGGTACCACCGGTTTGACCATGCTCCATGGAACCAGAGGAGGACGTCTCGGTGTGACGCTCATGGTCTGAAGCGGCCAAAACAAATCGTCCTGGGCTCAAGGCAAGCATGAGCACGGCTATAGTCAAGAAGCTTCTCAGTTTCATATCTTACTCCGTCTTCTCTATGATTCCGGTTTCCCGTTCTTTTTTAAATTCCATCCCTTCCACAATCCGTATATGGCCGGCACCACTATAAGGGTAAGAATGGTGGCACTAACCATACCGCCAACCATGGGAGCTGCAATACGTTTCATCACTTGTGAACCGGTGCCGTGGCTCCACATAATGGGCATGAGTCCAGCCATGATGGCGAACACCGTCATCATAATAGGCCGTACTCTCAGGGCCGAACCTTCCTCTATGGCTTGGTGGAGGTGTTGGCGACTGAACTTTTCCCCGTGCTCGGCACGGATCCTTCTGTACGACTGGTCCAGATAAATCAGCAACACCACTCCGATCTCCGCCGCCACTCCGGCCAGGGCTATGAACCCTACTCCTGCTGCCACACTCATGTTGTAACCCAGGATATACATCAGCCAAAGTCCACCTGTGAGGGAGAAAGGCACGCTCAGCATAACAATCAGACTTTCGCTGACGTTCTTGAAATTGAAATAAAGGAGGAGAAATATGATAATGAGAGTCATAGGTACGACGACCATCAGTCTTTGCTGTGCCCGCACCATGTACTCATATTGACCGCTCCACACCATGCTGTAGCCTGGTGGCAGCTTTACCTTCTCCCGCACAATTTTCTGCGCCATCTTCACATAGGTGCCCACATCTATGCCTTTTAGATCGACATAAATCCAGGCATTCTTGCGAGCATTTTCGCTCTTGATACCTGGCGGTCCCTTGACGATCCGAATATCGGCCAGTTGAGTAATGGGGATCTGAGCGCCATTGGCGGTGGGCACCAGAATCCGCCGCAATTTTTCCGGGGTGTCCCTGAGTTCTGACGCATAGCGGATGTTAACCGGATAACGCTCCAAGCCTTCCACGGTCTGAGTGACATTCATGCCGCCAACTGCAGTCAAAATGACGTCCTGGACGTCACCCACGGTGAGGCCGTAGCGGGCGGCCTCTTCGCGGTTAATCTTGTAGTCGAAAAAATTGCCACCGGTAACTCTTTCCGCATAAACACTCAGCGTTCCCGGCACCTCTCTCATTACCGCCTCGACTTTTTCGCCAAGGTCGCTCAAGACTTGAAGATTTTCACCCATGAGTTTGATACCTACGGGTGTTTTGATTCCAGTGGAAAGCATGTCCACCCTTGTCTTGATGGGCATAGTCCAGGCATTAGTCAATCCCGGGAACTGGATGGCTTGATCCATTTCTTGCGTCAGCTTTTGCATGGTCATGCCTTTCCGCCATTCGGACTCTGGTTTGAGGGTGATGGTGGTCTCGAGCATGGAAAGCGGTGCAGGATCGGTGGCGGTCTCGGCCCGACCCACCTTACCGAACACGTGCTGCACTTCAGGAAAAGTAGCGATAATTCGGTCGGTCTGTTGCAGCAGTTCTTTGGCCTTGGTAATGGAGATACCCGGCAGCGTTGTGGGCATGTAGAGCAAGTCGCCTTCGTTGAGCGGCGGCATGAACTCCGAGCCAATGTTTTTCCAAGGAATATAGGTAACAGCGAGAATAACCACTGCCAGCAATACCACCAGAGTCTTGGCTTTGAGAACCAACTTGATAACCGGGTGGTAGATCCAGATGAGGAAACGGTTGACCGGGTTTTTGGTTTCAGGCCGGATCTTGCCCCGAATCCAGTAGCCCATGAGCACCGGTACTAGGGTTACAGCCAGCAGTGAGGCACCAAGCATCGAGTAAGTTTTGGTGAAGGCGAGAGGACGGAATAATCGTCCTTCCTGTGCTTCCAGGGTGAACACCGGCAGGAAGCTCACGGCGATGATCAAGAGGGAGAAAAATAAAGCGGGCCCCACCTCTTTTGCGGCATCGAGTATAAGATCCCAATGTGGTTTCTTTCCGGCATCATGTTCGATGTGTTTATGGGCATTTTCAATCATGACGATGGCTGCGTCCACCATGGCGCCCACAGCTATGGCTATGCCACCCAGGCTCATGATATTGGCGTTGATGCCCTGCCGCTCCATTATCATAAAAGCGATAAGTACCCCTATGGGCAGGGTAATAATACCCACGAGGGCGCTGCGAAAATGAAGGAGGAAAACGATGCAAACAAGCGCCACGATAATACTCTCTTCAATGAGAGTTCTTTTCAGGTTGTGTACGGCCCGAAGTATAAGGTTCGAACGGTCGTAAACAGCTTTGATCTTCACTCCCTTTGGCAGACCGGTCTGAAGCTGCTCCAATCTCTTTTTCACATTCTGAATCACTTCGAGGGCATTCTCACCGTAGCGCATGACGACGACACCACCCACAGCCTCACCCATGCCATTGTAGTCTGCAATGCCGCGCCTGAGTTCCGGACCGATCTTTACATCTGCGACGTTGCCCAGCAATATGGGAGTGCCGCGATCATCAACCCCCAAGGAAATTTCTTCAATGTCGTTTTTGTTCTTGATATACCCGAGGCCTCTAACCATGAACTCGGTTTCTCCCATCTCCAGCACCTTGCCCCCAACGTCGTTATTGCTGCGCTGGATGGCCATCTTTAGTTTATGCAGCGGGAGGTTGTAGGCCAGAAGCTTGTTGGGATCCACGATCACTTGATATTGCTTGACAAATCCACCGATGGAGGCCACCTCGGCCACGCCTGGCACACTGGTGAGTTCATAGCGTAAAAACCAGTCCTGAATGGATCTGAGTTGCGATAGGTCGAGCCGGTCGCTCTCCAAAATGTATTCATAAACCCAACCAACACCAGTGGCATCAGGGCCTAAGGTGGGTGTGACACCCCGGGGCAGTCTGCCGGCAACGTAATTGAGGTATTCCAGCACTCGGCTGCGAGCCCAGTACATGTCAGTGCCGTCCTCGAAGATTATGTAGACGAATGAATAGCCGAAAAAGGAATAGCCCCGAACCACTTTGGCATAGGGCACAGCAAGCATGGCGGTGGTGAGAGGATAAGTAACCTGGTCTTCCACAACCTGAGGTGCCTGCCCCGGGTATTCAGTGAAGATGATCACCTGAACGTCGGAGAGATCAGGGATTGCATCCAAAGGAGTCCGGGCCACGGCGTAAATCCCTCCGGCAACAATAAACAGTGTCCCCAGGATCACCAGGAACTTGTTCTTGATAGAGAGCTCGATAATCTTTGCGATCATTGTAAATTCCCCTAGCCCGGATGTTTCATGAAACATCCGGGCTACCTATACTAGTGTCCGCCGGGTGCCCGCTTTTGCAGTTCCAGCATCTTCTGGACAGCCTCCTGGAGTCGACTTTCGGAATCGAGCATGAACTGGGCGGAAAGAACAATTTCTTCGCCTTCCTTTAGTCCCGAAAGCACTTGATACTCGTTCTGATTGCCTTCGAGCCCGATCTTTACTTCACGGGCCCGGAATCTGCCTTTACCCTCGGCTACGAAAACGATCTGGCGAACTCCGCTGTCAATTACTGCTTCTTGCGGGATGACCAGGGCGTCCTTTACGACGGTGGATTTCAGGTTAATGTTGGCGTACATATGAGGCTTCAGTTCGTAATCGGGGTTAGAAAACTCGAGACGCAGTGTGGCAGTCCTGGTTTTGGCCTCGAGGTAAGGGTAGATATAAAGCACCTTACCGTGGAAGGTCTTGCCGGGAATGTAAGTAAGATTCATCTCGGCAGGCATTCCCTGGTGGACCCAGGGCAATTCATATTCATAAATGTCTACATCCACCCAGACTTTGGAGAGATCGACTATCTCATACAGCTCCATACCCTCCTTGACGCGGTGACCCTCGAAGGCAGATTTCTTGGTAACCACCCCATTCGCAGGCGAATAGACGGTCAAGGTTTTCCGTACCTTTTTCTCTTTCGTCAGCTCTTCGATCTGCCTATCGGTGAGATCCCAGTACCGCAAGCGGGTGCGGGAAGCTGCCAGCAACCGCTCTGCTCCCTGCCGAATGTTCGGGTAGGAGCTGTTAGAGAGACTATTGTACTGCTGGAGGGCCAGCAAGTATTCCTCCTGGGCGCTGACCAGTTCTGGGCTATATATGTCGAAAAGAGGCTGCCCCTTTTTCACCTTGTCGCCCTCGAAATTTACATAGAGTTTCTCGATCCAACCGTTGAATTTGGTATTCACTGTGTAGATCTTAGTCTCGTCATAGGTGATATTGCCGAAGGCACGAATATTCTTAATCAGAGGTTTGCGCTCCACCTTTCCCAGGCGAACTCCCATGTTCTGCATAGTCACTGGGTCGATCCGAATGGTTGAGGCAGGCTCCTTTTCTTCCCCCTCCTCTTCGTAAACCGGCACCAGGTCCATTCCCATGGGAGATTTGCCCGGCTCGTTTCGAATGTAGGTGGGGTCCATAGGCGCTACGTAGTATTTGATCTTTTTGCCGGTCTTGGGATCAATCATCCCAGCTTTGAGGCCTTTTTCCGCGGCCAAGGCTTGGTTTACTATCAGATCCGGACCGTCTGCTTGCCTCTTAGCAACAGGGGAGTTGAAGAAGAGCACCTGCAGCAGAACAATCAGCCCGAGCAACAAAATGATGACAATCCCTATCAAACTAGCTCTTTTCATCATGTACTAACCTCTTCGAAGGCAATGTGATTTAACCAATCAAACCCAGTGAGTTGTGCCGGATTATCAGGACCTCAGCGAGTTGCAGTCGACGGAAGTTTTTCCTTTATGGTAAATGGTTTTGAGTAGGTGCGGTTGTTCTTGTCCCCGGTTTCCAGGGAGACTTTAAAATCAAAGCGATCACCTTTGTGATTTATTGTTTCAACCACATCCCGTGGGATAAAAACATATCCCAGATGGACCGGTAGAATTATCGAAAAATAGCCTACCTCTACCTCATTTTTATAGATTTCAATTGCCGCTCTGGCTCGCATCTTGTGACTTAGACTCAAATGGCCAAGTTCGACGGGAATATTCCACGTCCAGATCAGGTTGCCGAA
Source organism: Deltaproteobacteria bacterium (assembly GCA_022340905.1). Lineage (GTDB taxonomy): Bacteria > Desulfobacterota > Syntrophobacteria > BM002 > BM002 > BM002. The sequence goes on from JAJDNB010000113.1 coordinate 8,768, forward strand.
AGGATCCGGATTGAGTTGAAAGGAACTGGAATCAATTATGGGCAATGGACCTTGTCTGTTGAAAGCGAAGGTGCGCTCGGCTATTTTGCCGTCGGCGGTTGAAACCTTGAGCCAGTATATTCCAGGATTCAAGGAATCTAAGATCCGAGCACGAAACCAACTGTCGAACTGCCAGGTCTTGCTGTAATACCATTGACTTTTAAAAGAATCGTAAGAGCCGAAAATCTCCTCGTCTGAAGCAAACTTGACCGTTGACAACTTCACCTCTTTCTTGGCCGGATCCAACAACTTTACCTCGGTGATATTCTTGTCAGTGGTTACATACTCCCCATTCTCATCTACCAATCCAAAGCCGAGTCGATCAAGAGTCCTGCCGTTTCCGTATTCCCGATGCTGGACCTGCATCCAGGCGATATCAAAAGCAAAACCGTTTGAGACCACAAGAAAGAATATACAAAATGCAAAAAACACTGTTTTTCTCATATTTTGATATCCTCCTTTCATTATTAACGGCACCGGAGCAACCTCCTTGGTTGCTCTTGACCCTGTAATCGGCATTGTTGTATCAAAATGAATTCATTCGGGCTCGCTCACTGACTCCAGGGCACGCCAAGAGTCTCCTCAAGTTCCGCTAACTTTTGATAGATGGCGTACACATAGTGCTTTGCCCGGAGTTCGTTACGGAGCAGCCGGATCTGGGCATTGATCATGGTGTTGAATTCAATCTTACCCACTTCGTAAGCGGAGAGCGCCGAGTGCGCCCACTGCTCTGACTGTACCAAGAGTGCATCCGCATAAAGGCTGTAATTCTTCTGAGTATCGTTGATTTCGGTGACCAAGGAGTCTACGCGATAGGGCAAAGACTCTGCCAGGTTGCGATAGGATTTTATTGCGGCATCGTGACCCTTTTTCGAAGCGGCCAACTTTTTATTTTGGCGACTCTTGGCCCACAGCGGGACGTTGACGGTTACCGTAGCAGAAAAGAAATCCGGCCGATTGCCATCGTTGGGATCATTGTCGCGCTGACCGTAGGCTACTCTAAAGTCCATATCCGGCCAGTAATCTTTTTTGGCCAGTTCGACTTCGACCTCGGACTGAGCTATCTTTGCTTGTCTCACCTGCAGCCACGGATTGTTGGCCAGGCTTTTCTCTTTTAAAGCCAGCGAATTCAGTTTCAGATCGGGGTATCCTAGATCCATGGGCGGGGTAACGGACATGAATTTTTCCCGGTTGAGCAGTTCGTTGATCTGATCACGCAATGTTTGACCCCGCTTGTCCAGGTCGATTTTTTCATCCATGAGCTTGCTCAGTTCCACCTGAGCCTGAAGTACATCATTCTGGAGGCCGTCCCCGGCCGCATACCTGGTTTCGGCTACTCTCAGGAGTTGGCTCACCATCTCGGTCAACCTTTGGTTAATCTCCAGGCTAGTGGCAATGAAACCCAGCTGATAATAGGCAGTGGCTATTTTACGAGCCAACTCCAATTGTTTGGCCTCGAGCATAGCCTGCTCTTCGCTTGCCATGAGAGCCTGCCGTTGAGCTTTGAGGCTCAGTTTGCCAAACCAGGGAAACTTCTGAGAGAGGAAAATCGTTTTTTGGGTCATGGGCTCTTGGTTAAACTTCCAGGTGTTGGTAGGCAGGTTCAAAACACCAAACCCAAGACGAGGATCTTCCAGCGAACCAGCGAAAGAGACCTCATCCTGAAGGCTCTGAACCTTGGCTTGGAGGCTCTGAATTTCTTTGTTCTCTGCCAGCCCCTGTTCGATAAGTTCAGCAAGAGGCTGCGGCGCCGTGATGAGAGGTTGAGCCAGAAGAGGCTTACAAAGGATCAAACCTATACCAAATAATGCCGCAGTCAAAATCAATGGCTTCTCAAGAAGATGTCTCATTTCTCCCCTCCACATTACGGAAAAGGCAATTTAGATGCCAAAACATAACTATCTATTTAACTTGTTAAGATTCCAATATATGTTGCCAATAGATCCCTTTGCTCAATTTCAGGCAAATTCGATTTATGGCACGATCTGGATACTTTATATCCATATTTCAATGATAAGATGGATAAAAAATATCCAGCGGAGATGGCATGACATTTGAGAATCGCACCCTTTGACAAGTTGCTTATGAACTGGTTCAGCAGACCAAAATCCAACGGTGGATCAGCGCAGAAGACTGATGAGTAACTATAGCGGGGCAGTTCCAAGTTCAGCGAAGATTTATAGGCACCATTCTTGAATACGGCTATTTTGAAAGACCTGTAGTTAGGATCTCAGGATGAAACTCAAATATAAGATTTGAAGATCTAAAGGTAGATCTATTTTTCCGGTAAGTTAGACTTGATAGGTATTTTAACATCCAATGGTTATATTATATCCGAGTCGACACCGAGTAAAAGGGTTAATAGTGGACTTTTTTGCTGGCCCTTTTCTCTGGAGAACTGAGGAGAGATTCATAGGAGTGAATTCATGGTTCGGCTTAAAAGCTTGCAGCAACGCTTAATGCTCTTTCTCTTCCTTCCTGTGGCAGCCCTTTTGATAGGCATGGGAATAGTCGGATTTGTCTATGCCAAGAACAGCCTGCTAACCCAGTGGAGAGAGGCTGCCGTTCTGAAATTACAGCGGGCGGCCCACGATGTTGACATGCGGCTAAGACACCTGCTGAACTGGCTGGAGATGTACAACGATACGGGTGGAGAACATTTTGACCAGCATACTCAGGAATGGATTTTAGGACAGCTGCGGCAGCAAAAAGGAGTGGTGAAAGTCGAACTTGACAGAGTTGATGACGAGGTCAACGAGCCCATGCTCCATATGCACATGCAACACCATGGAGGCCAGGGGTCCATGATGACCAGCATGATGCACTTTCACCGGGCGAGAATAACGGAGATAACACCTCCTCATTATGACTCTCTCCTTCAGCATGACACAGTGTCGATCATTTCGGAACTTCACGATAAACAAGGTGCCAAGCTAGGCCACCTGGAGGTGGTGATTAGCTTTCAGTATCTCCTGGAAAACCTAGGATCTACAGGTTGGTGGCAGAGTCGGAGGGCATTTCTGGTGGACAACACTGGAAAAGTGCTCACCTGCACCGATCCCGACAGGCGCCAACTGGGGGAGAACAATGACCCAGTTGAGCTGGCAACGTTAAAGGCGATCAAGGAAAAGAGATCAGGGACGATTCTTGGTCCGGGACACCCACCCGCTGAGGTGGGTGGTTTCTATCATCTTGAAGAAGCTCCGTGGAGTTTGGTTATGGTGGCCCCAGGAAAGGCTGTTCTGGCTCCTATCATCAAGTTCCGCAATTTTTACATTGTGGGAGGATCATTGTTTGTCCTTTTGATTCTGTTGTTGATCCGAGTGGTTACGGGGCGGACGGTTTCTTCAATAAAAGACGTCTCCAGCGCGGCTGAGAGCATAGCACATGGCGACTACAGTGCTTTTCTTCCGGTGAAATCGGCGGACGAAGTGGGTCAACTCATGGAGAACTTCAATACTATGGCCACTCAACTTCAGGAACGAATGAGGCTCAAACAAGAGCTGAATCTGGCCATGGAAGTGCAGCAGAGTTTGCTTCCCCAGAGGCCTCCTCTAATTGGAGGTTTCGATATAGCCGGCAAAAGCATTTACTGTGACGAAACCGGTGGAGATTACTACGATTTCATAGAGTTTCCAGAATTGGGTGAAGGCTACATGGGAGTGGCAGTGGGCGATGTGGCAGGCCACGGGATAGCTCCGGCTTTGCTCATGACCACTGTCCGAGCCTTCCTGCGAAGCAGGGTTCTCACCCGGCCGGAGGATTTGGCGGATGCGATAGCAGACGTCAATCGCCTCCTTTGCATTGACACCGCTGAAACAGGCAATTTTATGACCCTCTTTTTCCTATTGCTCGATTCGGGCAATGGGAAAGTTCGTTGGGTGCGAGCGGGACATGAACCTGCCATGATTTATGATCCATCTAACGACTCTTTCGAGGAATTGCATGGAAAGGGCATTGCTCTAGGGGTGGACGAGACCTGGTCTTTCGAAGAGCAGATACGAGAGGTGTGGTCAGACTCTCAAATAGTGCTTATTGGCACCGATGGCATTTGGGAAAGCGAAAATCCTCAGGGCGAAAGTTTCGGCAAAAAGCGACTAAAGGAGGTTATCCGGCAGCACAAAAATAAATCCAGTGAAGAAATAGTCCAAGCAATAACGGACGCCTTGGCTGATCATCGGAAGACTGCCGCGCAGCAGGATGACGTAACTCTGGTAATAATAAAGAAAGTTTGATTTTCCGAAGAGGGAAAAGCACAGACGTTTCATTGCCGTGCCTGGTTGTCCCCTTTTGACGGCACTTTGTTCTTTATTTGCAAGACGAGTTCGAGGTTCTTACGTGCCGCCACATAGTCAGGTTTGATCCGAAGAGCTTCTGAGTAATGAGCTATCGCCTCCTCGAGCCTTCCCATGAAAGCGAAGGTGTTTCCAAGGTTGTAGTGCGCCTGAGCGGAGTCCGGTTTAAGCCGCAGGGCCTCTGAATAGTGATTGATGGCCTCGTCGAATTTTCCCTGGCTGGCCAGCACATTACCCAAGTTGATATGGGCCTCTGCATAGTCAGGCCTGAGCCGCAGGGCCTCGGAAAAGTGCTTCATGGCCTCATCGAGCCTGCCTTGCGTAGCCAGTAAATTCCCAAGGTTGCTGTGGGCTTTTACGTAGTCAGGATTGGTTTGCAAGGCTTGTAAGTAATGAGTCTCGGCCTGGCGGAACTTGCCCAACTTGGCAAGAGCATTACCAAGGTTATTATGAATTTCTGGGTGAGTTGAGTTGAGCTGCAGCGCTTTAAGGTAGTGGCTCAAAGCTTCCTCGAGTCTACCCTCATCGGCTAACACAGCTCCCAGATTATTGTGAGCCATCCATGACAGGGGATTCTTTTCGATTGTATCTGACCACAGAGTCTTGACATCCTTGTAGACGTAACCCTGATGCCACGTTTGCCAACCGAGAAGCAGCAGCACTATCAGCGCGAGAAGACTGGTAATTCGTCTATCCCATCTAGAGACCGCCTTGCTAACCAGCGCGACCAGCAAAACAATCAAACCTACGCTTGCCAGGTATTGGAAATGATCAGCGACATATGAGTAGCGAAAGGGATAAACATCTAAAAACCCCAAAGCCGGAAACAAAGTGCCACAGAAAAATAAGACTCCCACCAGGGGCCCACGACCAAGCCGTTTGCGAAAAAGCCATAATACAATCACCACCAACACTACCCCCATGGGGTAGAGATACTGCCACCAAATACTGGCATCTACCTGCCATCGAGGATAATTAAAGATCAGCTCCCGTGGCCAGACCAGCTTGCCCAGGTAGAACCAGAGGGCGCGCCCCGCAATCAAAAAGCGGTCCATCAAAGACAAATCCCACTCCGACCCCACCGCCCCTACGTGATGCTTCTCCAGCCAGGCCGTGGCAAGTCCCATTGTCAGCCCGAGGGTGAAAAACGGCGCCAGTGCCGCAACCTCTCGACCTTTCACTCCTCCGCGTTTCCACCAGAGCACCAAGAGCATGGCTGCAGGCAGTGTACTGGTAACAGTCTTGCTTAACAGAGCGCAAGCGAAGAGCAGCAAGCCTGAAGTGTACCACCAAAGGTTTAATTTTTTTTCCCTTTCACCAGCAAGGCCAAAAAAATGAAACAGGCAGAAGGCAGAACTGAAATAAAAAAAACCTGACAGCACATTTTTTCTCTCTGCCACCCAAGCTACCGACTCCACATGAACCGGGTGCAAGGCGAATACCGCCGCTGCCAGCCAAGCACCTGGCACATTGAGGTACACAAGCAAGCGGTACAGGAGCAGGACACTGAGAGCATGGAGGAAAACATTCACCAGGTGGTAGCCTGTTGGGTTTAGCCCCCATAGCTTGTGCTCCAACCAGAAGGTGCTGAACACCAAAGGATAGTACTGAGGAGAAGAATTCGGCTCGACCCAGATCTTGCTCAGTCCTTCTAAAGATCTGAGAGTCTGATTCTCTGTTACATAGCTGTCATCATCCCAGATAAAGCCGCCCTGGATGGCCGGTAGGTAGGCTATCAAGGTGAAGAAAAGGAGGAGTCCGGCCAGAACGCTCTTGCGGCTCAATAAAGTCACCATACCGTGTGTCTTGCCTGGATGCATTATTTGGCCTGTATACTCCTGCTAACAAGGCAGAAACAATTATTAACGGTTCAGTATTTGGTCTCTCAGGGTATATAACCCTTTAAAGTGTCCCGTGTCTAGTTGGAGCACCCATAGATCTCGATGCATCTATGTCATGTAGGCTCTAACCATTCTCGAAGTTTCTTTGCAGGTTAACCCGCCGTCATTCCTGCGAAAGCAGAAATTCAGAGTATAAACAGACTCTTACCGAGAATTTTTTGAGGGGAACTAATAAAAAACAGCGTCCTAAGTGATTGGTTTATCAGTCAAAAACAATATTGAACAGTCTCGAATTACGAATGTTAGGATGGACTATTCACTGATTTTGTGAAAAGAATCCCATGAAAATGACAAGAATGATGCTTGATTTTTCTGTCTGATAGGGGTAACAATTTACAAATAATAATCAATCAACTCTCATGTTGCAGCTCATCCCGCCTCGCTATTGCGAGAACTGAAGCACGGCAGGTACGATTCAAGCAAGGTTCACAGACGTCTTTTAGAAGCAAACGAAAATTTGTAAGTACCGCATGTTGCTAATAATCGCAGATCTAAAGGGCCATAAGACGATCCAGTCAATATGTTGCAAGGGGTACCTACGCTGATACCCATGTCTAATGCATGCAAAAAGAATCTGTCATTTGGAGGAGCCTCGGTTTTTCTGTTCCAAAGCCGAGAGGCTAGCTTTAATCTCAAGGTGCGTCTTGCCGGGTCATTAGACCAAATCTGCAGGAAAGGGGGTGGAAACATTACGCACGAGTAAGATGCAACATGGCCAAACAGAGAAAGGAGGAGAACATGAGAGGATGGACCCTTAGGATATTAACTGTGGCGCTTTGTCTGTGTCTGGCGTTGCCGGCATTGGCGTCGGCGGATGAGCCGGTGATGTCCAAGTACAACGTGAAAATTTGGGGCCGGGTGAAGATGGATTACATCTACGACACCTCCCAGTTCGTATGCTACGATGATTTTCTCGGTGTACCGGCCGACAGTAGTGTAACGAACGGCCAGGGACGCAGCTCCACCGACTTCAACCCCAGAGACACGCGACTGGGATTCTCGGCCTCACACGCTGTGGGGGAATGGGCCGGCAAGGGGGTTGTGGAGATCGATTTTTATAACGGCGGTAACCCCAACCTTACCCCCAGGATGCGCCTTGGCTACGCGGACCTGGCCAACAAGGATTCGGGTACCAGCGTTAGGGCCGGTCAGGACTGGAATCCGATCCTCCAGCTGAATCCCTCGACCATTGATTTCGGTGTCCTGTCTGCAACCGGTAACCTGTGGTGGCGCAACCCGCAGTTCACCATACGCCAGGATTGGGAGGGGTTTCAGTTCCTAGTGAGCGCCTTGGAGGCGAATAGGGCAGGTACGGGGACCAAAACTGATATGCCCTGGCTGTTGGCCCGGGCGGCCTATAGCTTCGATATGGCCGGGGGCAAGCACATGCTGGCCGCTGATTTCGGGTACCAGCACGACCAAGACAACGTTTATACAGACGGCATAGATCGTTTGGTCTATGGGGCTGAGTTCAAGTTTGATTTCAGTCCCGTCCTGTTCAAAGGCGAGGTCTGGACTGGACAAGGTATTGGCGGGACTTTCCTCCGCTACAACCTAGATACCTACACCAATGGCGCCGGCGACACCAAAGCCTGGAAAGCCTGGGGCGGCTGGGCGGATCTTACCTACAAGATCATGCCCAAGTGGAGCGTTACCGCAGGCATTGGTTATGATAACCCTGATAATGCCGGATATAAGGCCGCGAATCTTGCGAACCCCAACCGTGAATTTCTTTACTCATATAACGCCTATGCCAATACCTGGTACACCTTGGGACCGGATGTCAAGGTTGGTTTCGAGGTCATGTCCTTGACGGCCAAGCGCCAGAAGACTGATAATACTCACTATAAGGACAAAGGCAACCGCTTCAACCTGTCACTTTATTACGGCTTCTAATAGCCTTGTTTGATTATCATGTAACTTGATTTTCATTTAAAAAGAGCGGGGCGGCCCTTCCAGGGCCGCCCCGGTGTTTTTCAGCCTTTAACTACATGCCCCCTCTCCCCCAGCGGTGGGGAAGAGGCCTTCGGCCGTGAGCAGTTCGACCTTGAGCTCACTGCCGAAAGGCTCAGCCGACCGGTTGGGGTGAGGGGGTCTATGTTCAGGGCCATTATTCGTGCACCCCTCACCTTTACCCTGTTGAATCCCTGCTTTGCAGGGTTCGCTCAATGCGAAATTCAACAGGGTGAATCCTCTCCCCTCCCCGCGACAAGCTCGGGATCTGCGACAAGGGGAAAGGAGATTTTTCCTAAGTCAAGGGCCTAGGATAATTTTTATTCGGCCCTTCAAACGTAAGGCGCCGGGTCGTGGGGAAAAGGGCTAGGGGGCCGTCAGTTCATATCTCAGAATAACGCTGCTCTTTCCTCCCCACAAACTACTGATTCCACCGGATTCAGTTGTACCGACGATGAGCTCCTCGATGCCGTCACCGTTGAGATCTCCCACTTGCAAGCTGCTTATATCACCCTCTATCTCACCTGTTTTCCAGTTTTCCAGCATGGAGCTCTCCCCCCAGGTCAGGGAGAGAATCTCTCCCTTGCTGTATTCCCTGCTGCCTGTGAGTTGAGCGAACCCCGCTAGGTTGTGGTTGACGATGACTTCCAGCCTCTTGTCCCCATTCAAATCGGTCAAGAGCAGGGGCGAGGGAAGATAAATATACTTCACTCCTTCCGGCTTATTCCGGATGGGGGCGAAACGGTAGGCGTCACCTTTTAGGTCGTCAATGGGCTGTGGTATGTCCCTAGCGGGTATCTCCATCTCTACAAAGTTTTCCGTGGCACCATAGGATTCCGTGCTTCGCCAGAAGGTTCGACCCCGGGAATCGGTGAGTACCAAATATCGTTTCAGGTCGATCAAAATGGTTTCACTTTTTCCCGAACCGGTGATGTCACCCCTTCTGCTGTTGTAAATATCTGCCGATTCAGGAAGTTGTATGATGCCCCCAGGGGTAAGGCTGTTATTTTTCCAAACAAGGCTGTGAATCTCCGGCAGAAAATCGCCATCCTTGGTGCTTTTTTGGCCCAAGAGTGTTGGAGGTTCTCCGGGCAGTCGCACCACTCTGAAGTAATAGTTTGGCTCTTCGACCAAGACGGAAAATTTTTCACCATCCCACTCCAGGACAAAGGAAGAGATCTTCGTTTCGAACTCCTCTCCCGTTTTCTCACTGGCGACAAAGATCTCGTCCCGGCCGTTGCGGTTAAGATCGGCTACAGACACCCAGAGGAAACGGTCATTTTTGGCTCCGCGGTATACGGTAAGTTGCTCCAGTCCTTCAGGTTTATACCGGTAGACGAAGATCTTGTCGCGGCTCATAGTCACCAGTTCTTTAGAGCCGTCGCCAAATATGTCTCCCACATCCATGCTGAACACAGCGTAGCTTAATTTTTGGCTCTTCCAGGGCTCTGGCTGCGGCGCCAGAACTGTTCCAACCACCTTTTCCGGACGCGTTTCGATTGGCGGGGGATTTTCTTCGACGAGTTCCTGTCTAATGGACGCCACCTTGGGCTGAGCAGCCGATGGTTCTGCCGAGGTAGGCGCAGGCGACGGCTGTGGTTGAGCCTGTTGTTGCAGAGGGGCCGCTTTGGGAGTTGGGGCTGGAGCACCAATTCCTGCCTGAGGTTGTCGAGCCTGGGGCTCTACCGCAGCACCGACAGGCTGTGGCCGCGCCGCAAAAGCCTTGGCGCTGATCTCATCTGCCAGAAGGCTGAAATCGGGGAGGAGATTATTCTTGTCTTTTATGATCTTATAGGTGGTGAAAGTAGCTTTGGACGGGTCTTTAGCAAAGACTTCAAAATCAATGCTCCCTCCCGTGCCGAAGAAGGTAACACTTCCCGCCACCAGGTAATCCGCTCCCAAGTCTTGGGCCAAAGACCTGGCCGTGGTTTCGTTCAAATCCTTTTTGAACTTGTCGAAAGTTTTGGCCACCAGGTTCCGGTCTAGAATCTCGATGCCCTCTTTGCCGCCGATATGAGATTCGAGTATATCCATGAGTCCACGCTGGAGGTAATCCATCTTCTCGGGTGCGTGTATCTTCACGGGCAGGATGGCCACCTTGATGGGGACTTGTGCATAGCTAACTTGCTGATTCATACAAAAGAGCAATATGGTCAGACTAATGAGCGTGGCGACTAGTTTTTTATTTCGACTCATCTGGGTTGTCCTCCACACAATGGTAGGAGAAAGGTGGTTTGTAAAAATTCGTTGACTTGGTCTGTTCCTTGAAGAACGGCAGAGATACGCTGTTGCTGCTTAACAATCTCAGAGGTCCATAGTGCGGAAGCACATTAACAAAGGCAAATTGAACACGTCAAGCACACTTTTGCTGAATGGATGAATAGTAGATCGGCTCATTACATATTTCCAGTTTTTTTACTTTTTCAGTAGCTAGGCTACATTTGATTGGAGGCTTGGCATTTTTTTGCTGCCCAGATCGCGCTTTCTAACATTATTTGTATCCTAAGCATAGCAGAAGTTCCAGAATTCTCTATTATGAATGCAGTTGCGGCCTGCGGCCTGGTCTGGTAAAAGGCAGCAAAAGGGGGATTTCTACCGAGATGAACGGAGCCCGACTCAGACATTTTGTCGCCCTGTTTATAGCGCTCCTGTGCACTGCCGGCATGCTTGTAGCCTGCGCTCCAAAAAAGCCTGCAACTCCCGGTGAAGTGGATGTTGTTAGGATCACAGGGGAAGATCCACTTAAAGCTTTTGATGAGGAATACGAGGCAATAAGCGCGAAAGTGAATGAAGGCTCCCTGCCAGCCGAGGCCATGAGCAGGGCAACTGAAATCCAAATTGGGCTAAAGAAATATCTGATAAAGGCGGAGGCGGAACTGGAGATCCTCAGGCTGGATGTTCTCCATGGTGGAGACGACCAACGGGAAAGAGCACTGAACCAAATCGTTGAACTGGTTGCGGAGCGAGAGCGGACCAAAATATCCTACTTGCGACAGTTGCAAGAGCTGCGAGCCGTCGGAAAGACATCTGAAGACAAAACAGGCAAAAGGGAGAAAGGCAAAGATTCGGATATTGAAATTACGATAGCGCCAGAAAATATTGGTGATGGCGAGAGGCCGTAGCCCCACCACATCATTTTTTCAATCTTTTCAGCAACCAGGCCATGTTGACACCCAGATCTTGCATGCTTGTTATACCTTCCTCGTCTTTCTCAACCTCACCCGGACCCCAGCCGTAACCGAGGTTCCAATAGGAAGAACCCGGGACAATCATCTGGTTGGCGAGAAAGAAGTAGTTTATAGCGGTGAAGGCGGGCACAGCCCCGGCCCGGCGAGCGGCCACCACGGCTGCTCCTACCTTGCGTTTGAATAGTTGACCGTTGGTCCGAGCCACCATCCCGGCCCGGTCAATTAAGGCCTTCGCTTCAGTAGAAACATTGCTGAAATACGTGGGGGAGCCGATGATGACGCCGTCGGCCTCGAGTATTTTTGCGAGACACTTGTTTAAGATGTCCCCCTCCTTGCCGCCGTGGCATCTAGCATCCTTCTTTTCGAGGCATTGGTAACAGGCAATGCAGCCTCTGATCTTTTTCTTGCCCACCTGAACCAGTTCAGTCGAAATTCCTTTCTTTTCGAGTTCCTGGAGCGCTGCCTTGATCATTGTTGCGGTATTACCATTCTTTCTGGGGCTACAGTTGAAAGCCACAACTCGCATTCTTTACCTCCTCATTTTTAGCTCGGATATTTCATGAATTACCTGCTTCGACCACGGATATAGCCGCCCTTCCTGGAGTCCTCGGGTGTTCCTTCGACAGGCTCAGGACAGGTAGTCAGGAGCCAGAATCCAGGAGAAAACCAATCAGATTCACTTCGTCTGAGCTGCCGCCTCTTTGAACCGCAGAATCCGCCTCAGGCGGATCGAAGTGATCACTTCATCATTCTGCGGCTCCCTGTTCTGCTGTTCGATATTCACTACTTTGAACGATCTGTCGTCTGTCATCTTCCCTCTGCCGTCTGTCGTCTGACTTCTGATCTCTGACCTCTGACCTCCGACTTCTGGTTGCTGCAGGCTGTCTGCTGCATACTGGGGTATTGCGCTTTGCGCTTAACCTCCCATAACTCTCTTCACCGATGGATAAAGATCCATGTCGGTGTGGGGCAGGAAAAGAGCGGCCACGAATTCGTCGTAAAATTTCGGGTCAACTGAAAGTTCGATATAGGTCATCTGCTTTGCCAAGGTCTTGGCTCGCGCCAAGGCATGTCTGGAAAGCAAGGCCATCCGAGCGCCGGTGAGAGAGCTGTTCCCGATAAACTTTACCCGCTCGGGAGCAACATCGGGGAGCAGGCCGATGAAGATGGCCTTTTCCACCTCCAGGTAATTGCCGAAGCCTCCAGCCACGAAGATCCTTTCCAAGTCCTCAAATGACATGCCAACATTGTTGAGCAGCAGTCGCATGGCCGCAAGAATAGCTCCCTTGGATTTAATGAGATTGCTTATATCGCTCTCAGTTATTACCACGCTTTTCCCCGTTTCCGTCTCGTCACCACTGGCAAGGACAAACTCCATGTCGTCTTCGTACTCTCTAACTCTGGGATGGGCTGAAGCTCGAGGAAATTTGCCACTGGAGTCGATGATTCGGTTGCGGTAGAGCTCGGCAATGGTATCAATCAGGCCGGAGCCACAAATTCCCCTGGCCTTGGCCCCACCAATGGTCTCATAATGGACCTTCTCTGAGTCGATAACTACTTTTTGGATAGCTCCCCGGGTGGCGCGCATGCCGCACTTGGTGCCACTGCCTTCGAAAGCCGGACCTGCGGAGGCGGAACAACACACCAGCCATTCATTGTTGCCAATGACGATCTCGCCATTGGTGCCGATGTCGATCAGGGCTGAAACCTGTGCGCTGTTGCTTATACCAGAAGCCAAAACGCCGGCAGTGATATCTCCGCCCACATAAGAGCTTACCCCCGGCACGCAGGTCACCCTGCCGTTGGGATGAACATGGAGATCTAACTCGGCAGCGGATGCGGAAGGTAGAAAGTTGGCGGTAGGAATATAGGGTTCCAGGCGAATGGTGCAGGGTTCGAGACCCAAGAAAAGATGGGTCATGGTGGTGTTGCCTGCAGCGGTAAGAGCGGTAACGTTGCCAGCCTCCACCCCATGTTTTTCTTCCAGAGTGTCTATGAGAGTATTCACCGTCTCAACAACAGCTTGATGAATCGGTGACAAACCGCCACGGCTACAGGCGTAGATCATGCGGGAGATTACATCCTCGCCATACCTGGCCTGCTGGTTGTGGCTCGCCTCAACTCCCAAAATGGCTCCACTGCGCAGATCCACCAACTGAGCAACGATTGTGGTGGTGCCGATATCACAGGCAATTCCGTAATTCTCTGCGCAGGTGTCGCCCGGCTCAAGGGACAAAATTTCTACACAGTGGTCATCAATGGGATAAAGGGTTGCGGTAACTTCCCACTCGTTTTCACGAAGCATGCTAGCCACACTGCGGAGGGAGCCCAGCGAAATCTCGAGAGTAGGCGCCTGGATTTTCTTGCGGACTTCCCTGAAGACTCGATCAAGGTCCGCTAGGTTATCGGTGATCGAGGGCTTGGGAAGAGAGAGGTAGATTTTCTGGGTCACCGGCATGTACAGAAGTGAAGGGATATCCAAAGTGTCCTTTATTTCTAGGTCCTGGGGCGATTGGTAGCACACCATAGACTCGGTTGTGAGAATCTGCTCCTCTTCCAGGCGGGCTTCGGGAGGGACCCAGACCTCTAAATCCGATCTGACCTCAGTTTGGCATGCGAGGACAAAACTTGAATTAATCTCCTCACGGCTTAAGAATCTTATGCTTTGACTGGTGGGTTTTGCCTCACCACGGGTAATTTGCACCTTGCACTTTCCGCAGACTCCCTCGCCACCGCAGAGACTGTTAATATAAATGCCAGATTCGGCGGCCGCCTCGAGGATGTTGGCTCCTCCCTCCACCTCTATCTTGGCGCCCACCGGCTGAAATATCAGTTTGTGCTTCGCCATATCCTGCTCCGTTGGGATGTCTACCCAGAATAGACCTGTATCTAAATGGAGTCATTTTCAGTTTCCCAAAGATCAGTTTAAACCACAAAGACCACGAAGAACACAAAGATTATGTATTATTATGAAAATATCCTTTGTGACCTTTGTGTACTTTGTGGTGAAAGACTGACCCCGTTCTCACCCCTGAACTTTCCTATTCACCTGGATATCAAGAGCCTTGAGTCGTTTCCACAGGGTAACCCTGCTGATTCCGAGGATTTCCGCCGCTTTGGATTGGTTTCCGCCGGTGGCTTCTAGGGCCTCCAGAATCCGCTTTTTCTCCTCATCTCCGCTTGGTCTCTGCGCCGCCCTTCGTTTTGGTGTCACCCGAGGGTACTCCCCGGTTACCCTGGCGGGAAGATGGTTTGGCATGATCTCGCCTTGGTGGCAGAGAACAAAGGAATATTCGATGACATTTATTAATTCGCGGACATTGCCGGGCCAGTCGTAGTCAAACAGCAGGTCTAACGCCTCTTTGCTCATCCCGGTAATGGGCTTATCGGTCTTCAACCGGATTCTGTTGATGAAGGTTTCCACCAACAAGGGAATGTCCTCCCGCCGCTCCTGCAGAGGTGGGAGAATAATGGGAATCACCCCAATGCGGTAATAGAGGTCCTGGCGAAAACGGCCCTCTTCCATGAGTCTATTCAGATCTTTGTTGGTGGCGGCTAAGATGCGGACATCTATTTTTAGGGGGCGGTGGTCGCCAACCTTTTCGATTTCCTTTTCCTGGAGCACTCTCAAAAGCTTGACCTGGGTAGAAAGGGGTAAGTCACCGATTTCATCTAAAAAGATGTCGCCGCCGTTGGCTGCCTCAAATCTTCCCATCCGGGTGCGATCTGCTCCGGTAAAAGCTCCCTTTACATGACCGAAGAGTTCGCTTTCAAGAAGAGACTCGCTCAGAGCTGCACAGTTTACCTTAATATAAGGACCCCTTCGCCTAATTCCCAGTTTATGAATGGCCGAGGCCACCAGTTCCTTGCCTGTGCCGCTGTCTCCATAAATAATAACGGGGGCCTCGGATTGGGATGCACTAGAGATTAAATCAAAGACCTGGCGCATGGTTGGAGATTTTCCGAGAATACCGTGGAAGCCGTCATCGCCGCTCAATTCGCGTCGTAACCGGGAAATGACCTGTTCTTTAGTCACCACTTCGGTTAAGTCGGTCAGGGTCTCTACTCCTCCAATCACCCTACCATCGCTATCTTTCAAAACAGCTGCATTCTTGTGTACAAAAAGGGGCTTTCCGTCCTTTTTCCGCAACATGCACTTGCGGCGACTTACCTGGCCCTCCTTGAACAGGGCGCAGTATTTGTCATGCCCCTCAGCCCTTGTTCCAAAGCAGGCGTCACAGTCCAGTATTGCACAAGGCTGACCAACAAGCTCATCCTTGCTATAGCCGGTAATTGTCTCCATGGCTTTGTTGATGGAGATAATCACCCCTTCAGGATCCACCACCATCAAACCATCCATCATGGTGTCGATCACTGTCTCCAAGTAGTTGCTGTACTCCTCATCTAGCATACCAGGCCTCTCCTGTCGTTCCCCTTATCTCTTCACCACGGCTGTTAATTCTTAACATAATATTAACAGATGTTAAGTCTAAATCATTTACAGTTAACAATCAACAGATTCTGAGAAATAATTTTTTTTAAGTGATATCAAATATATATAAAAGTTGAAGGGACCTGAGACGGTTGGCATCTATCTTGCGCAGAAAAAGAAGACGTTTACGTAAGTGGGTATCGAACCGGAGTGCATGGTGGAGAAAAAAGCCCAAATTGATAAGGTCTTGGATGTTCGCGGCTTTAGCTGCCCTTGGTGCATACTCAAAACAAAAAGTATACTCAGTCAAATGGAGCCGGGAAAGTTGCTCGAGGTGCTCGCCAGCGACCCGCAGATCATTAAAGATCTTCCCAGTGTTTTGAAGCAGGGAGATGATCTACTTATACGGGTGGATAAAGACAAAAAAGTCTATCGGCTCTATGTGCGCCGGGGCGAGCATGAGGTCAAGGGCGCAAGAAATAAGGTGAAACCTTTAAACACGTGTCTAAGGAGGTAAGTCATGGCAGAAATGGATCTCAGTGCAATAAAGGCAGCAAATGTAGTGGATGCCCGTGGGAGCGCCTGCCCCGGTCCTCTGCTGGAGGCCAAGAAAGGCATAGGAAAGGTCAAGGTGGGTGAGATTCTTGAAATACTTTCCAACGATAGCGCCACCAAGAATGACATTCCGGTGTGGGCCAATAAGGTTGGGCATGAACCTCTTGGTCATCTGGAAGCAGACGGCTACGATCGTATCTTTGTGAGGCGAAATAAGTAACCATCCATTACCCTGGGGGGTGAGTTCTCGATGCCTCAGTGCTGTTGTGAATGGATATTTCCCTAAGGAAGATCCCCTGGAGTAATGGAGTGGTGGAGTACAGTAGTGAGGAGAGAATGGTGGAGCAAAGTAATCAGCAAAAAATACTGATCTTGGCCACAGAAACCTGTGCCTATCCGGGTGCAAACGCGGTGGGGCAGGCTCACATGACCTACCCCACCAATACGTATATTCTCAGGGTGCGCTCGCCAGTGCTCTTTCCCGAACAGTTTTACCTTGACTGTTTCGCCAAAGGTATAGGCGGCATCATCATCATGTCATGTGGAGAGGAGTGCCCCTATGAGGGTGCTTATCACGCCTTGGCGGCCAGGATCGACAGGGTCTATAAGATGATGAAAGAGAAAGAGCTCGACCTAAGGAGACTTCGACTCACCGCCATTTGCACCGTGTGCACCCGGGCATTTGTGAAAGAAGTCAGTAACATGAACGCAGTTCTCGCGGAACTAGGACCTCCAGGCTCTGAGAAGGCGGCCTAAATAATGTTGTCAATTGTCTGTCGTCCGTTGCAAAAAGCCAGCTCATAGCTCACGGCTCACAGGAAATATGTTGACTAGTCAAATCGTCAATTCGTCAAATGGTCAAATAGTAGAAAAGGAACCGCAGAATGATGAAGTAATTACTTCGACATTCGAAATTCCTTGTTCGATATTCTGCGGTTCATAGTGGTGGGGAAACTAAAATGTCGAAAACATTGAAATTTGATGCCTTGGTTGTTGGTGGAGGTATAGCAGGGCTGCAGGCTGCCTTGGATCTGGCTGATCAGGACTTCAAAGTGGCCATAGTGGAAAAGGATGCCTCCATCGGTGGTAAAATGATCCGACTATCCAAGGTATTTCCTACCCTCGATTGCTCAAGCTGTATTACCACACCCAAGATGGCTGCAGCCGCTCACCATGAAAACATTACCATCTTCACTTACTGTGATCTGCAATCTCTTGAGAAAAACGGGAATAGTATGGCCGCAAGAGTGAGGCAGAAACCCCGGTTTGTGGATGAGACAAAATGCATAGGCTGCAGACAGTGTGAATATGACTGTCCTATCTACGTGCCCGATGGGGACCAGGGAGGTTTCTCGGCCCGGAAAGCAATCTACATTCCTTTCTCGAACGCCATTCCACAGATTGCCTTGCTCGATGAGGAAAACTGCACCCTCTGTGGCAAATGTGAAAAGGTGTGTCCCACCA
>JAJDNB010000122.1 GCA_022340905.1 Deltaproteobacteria bacterium
GAAATCCGACCGATCCCTTGAGTTCGGGCTTTAAAGATGGGGTTTTTGGTTATCAGAGCTTCGTATTCTTTGAGGCGATCTGGAAATATTTTGACGAAATGATCCACAGCTTCTTTCCATCCCTCCGGCAAATCCGCGGCAACTCCTCCCAGCCGGAACCACGAGGGATGCAACCGGCCTCCGGTTATGAGCTCCACTATATCCATAATCATTTCACGCTCCCGGAAGGTATAGAAATTGGGAGTCATAGCCCCCACATCGTGAGCAAAGGTGGCGAAAAAGACGAGATGGTTGCTTAAGCGGAAAAACTCGCTGAGCATAACCCTGATAACCTGGGCCCGTTCCGGGACTTTTATCCCAGCAAGAGTCTCAACAGCCATGAGGTAGGGAAGATTGTTGGCTGCACCGGCCAGATAATCCACGCGATCAGTATAGGGGATGAATTGGTTCCAGGTTTGCCTTTCACCGATTTTTTCAGCCGCCCGATGATGATAACCGATGTCCATATCAATTTCGGTTATCTCCTCTCCGTCGAGCGAAACTACATAGCGCATCAGACCGTGGGTGCTCACATGGTGGGGACCGATGTTTAGTATCAATTCGTGTTCTCTACCCTCCCTTTTGAGATAGATACCGCCGTCCAACGGTTGATGCTCACGGGCATCGGCAAGAGTGTACGGAGCCATTTCCGTGGCTCGACCTGGATGACTCTTTCTCAGGGGGTGACCTTTCCAGTCGTGAGGCATAATAAGTCTGCGCAGTCTTGGATGGCCTTCGAATTTTATGCCAAACATATCAAATACTTCTCGCTCATACCAGTTGGCAGAGGGCCAGATATCTGTCACACTTTGAGCAACCGGATCTTGCCCCCGTAATCCCACTTTGAGCCGCAACCTGGTGGCAGGCTCGAAGGATAGTAGGGTGTAAACCAGAGTATAATCCGGGTATTCTTGACGATTTCTGCGAGCGGATTCGTCAACGGCAGTAAGATCCTCCAAGCGTCTGTAACGAGTTGTGGCTTCGCCTTTGAGGTATCGGAGAACATCTTTTAGCCGACTCTCCTCCACCTGAAAGGTAGCCATGTCCGAGGTGTTCTCTAATGGTTCTACACCCTTGCCAAAATGTTCTAGCAGGGTTTTGGCGAGATTCTTGTCACCTTTGCTCAGTTCAATTCGTCTCGGTGGAGGGGTCCACATTAAATCCGAGCGGCTGTCCCAGAATTTGGGTGGCACTGCGGAGGTACCTCGTATTGCGGTGCCTTGCATCCCTGGTCCCCGAGGATCTCTAGACTTTGTTTGGCCGTCAACCAGAATGGGCTTTTGAGTCCCCTGGGTTCCCCCCTGAAGGTGAAAGATGGTGCGAGTTGGGCGTTCCTCGGCAACTATTTTTTCCTGCAAGATCACGAGCCCTTGCAGTACGGCCTCAGGGCGCGGCGGACAACCTGGAATGTAGACATCCACCGGCAGTATTTGATCAACGCCTTGCACTACGCTGTAGACATCGTACATGCCTCCACAGTTGGAGCAAGAACCCATGGAAATTACCCATTTAGGTTCCGCCATTTGCTCATAGAGCCGCAACACTACAGGGGCGATCTTCTTGAAAACGGTACCTGAGACAATGAGGAGATCCGCTTGCCGCGGTGAGGGCCGAAGCACCTCTGCTCCAAAGCGAGCCATGTCGTATCTGGCAGTGAAGGCAGCTGCCTCCTCGACGAAACAGCATGAAAGGCCGAAGAACATAGGCCAGAGGCTATACTGGCGAGCCCAGTTAACCAGAATGTCAGCCCCTCTCAAGAGGGAGTTACTCAATCCTCTTTCGACGTTGGCCCCCACTCGAGCCCTCCCTTCCTCCAGATATAAGCAAGGCCAAGAAGCAGGATGAAGATAAAGAAGGATATTTGCAGCCAGCCGGCCCAACCGAGCCTGTAATAGGAGACGGCCCAAGAAAAGATGTAGGCCGCTTCTACATCGAAAATTAGGAAAAATATGGCAACAAGAAAAAATGGAACGGGGTAACGGAGGCGGGCTGAACCTGTTGGGATGATGCCGCTTTCATAGGGCCGCAGTTTTTCCGGATTCTCTTTCTTCTGCCCCAGCCAAGAAGCAAAGAAGAGGAGCACTGCCACCAATCCCACTACCATAAGACCATAGACCGCCAGGCTGAATAGACCAGGCTCCCAGGGAGATAATGTAACCTCATTAATGATTGGCTGCACGCGTCCTCCGAAGTGTCAGGCCGATTCGTTCCTCTTTGTTGAAAGGTAGATGCAATGGATCAGAGAGTATGCTGATGCTTGGTGCAACCTTGAGAAACTTAAACAAAATATAATCATAATTGAGAGCGCTAGGGAGTGCAAGCCCTTTCCCTCAGCACAATCGAACAGACTCCAGCTGGCGAAGACCTCGTATTTGCACAATAATAAAAACTCTTTGTTACCCTTGGGTCAAGCCTATTTCGCATAGCGTAAGGAGCCAGTAGCCAGGCCACAGAGGACAGCAATTAAAGGTTCCAGGTTTCAAGTTGGGATAAGTTATGGGCTGAAGTTCTCCCTATAACGAATAACGGATAACTGATAACATCTCGCACAGTTTACTGTTCACCGTTCAGGGCTTCAACGAATTAACTAATTCTCTAATCGACTAATTTTCTACTTGACGGTTTCTACGTTTTCAACGACTCGCACGTTTTGAACGGTCAATAACCCACCACTTAGGGGCCAAATAGCACATAATTCATTGAATTAGCTGCCGTTTATGTTTAGAATCTATTCTGGACTTTCGTTGACATTCGTTGCCACCTGCAGCAATCTTAATACACACTATCGGCATCATATTCAAAGGGATGAGAACTGCACAGAGGAAAGGGGGCTCAAGCAATTTATGAATTGGGCTTTTTAAGATTTCAAGATGTATGACCCCACGACCCTCTATGCACTTGATGTCATTATACGCTAATTGACCCATACTCTCATTGCCCAACTCTGGCGGTGAAGGACTGACTTGCAACAGCAGATTCAATTCTCAAATATTTCTGGGGAGAAATTGGCGGGAACCTTTCACGACCCTGCAAACAATTCCCGTCGTGGCATCATTCTCGGTCACTGTTTCACCTGCTCAAGACACACAAGGATACTGCGTGACCTCAGCCTTGCTCTGGTGGAGGAGGGTTTCAAGGTACTGCGTTTTGACTTTTCCGGTAATGGTCAGAGCGAAGGCAACTTTTCTGAATCCCTTTATTCCAAACAGGTTAAAGACCTAGAATCTGCCGTATCTTTTATATCTTCACACGGTGTGAGGTGGATCGGGCTGGCCGGTCACAGCATGGGTGCCATGGTGGCTCTGCTGGCAGCATCCCAGATGGACATTATAAAAGGGGTTTGCACCCTGGCGGCAAAGGCATCAGCTTTGCGCAGTTCTCATTTTCTCAGCCAAGGTCAGATACGGGAGCTCAAGCGCACGGGACGGGTCAACTTCATTAGCAGAGGCCGCAATCTGGAGCTTACAGAAGATTTTTTTGCAGACGCCACCAAATATGACCTTTCCTCCATCATGCCGTCTCTTTCTCAACCTCTAATGGTAGTCCATGGGAATAGGGACGAAATCATTCCCGTGGAAAACGCATACCAACTGCACCAGTATAGAAAAGTGAATACCGAGCTGGTCATCATTCCCGGAGCCGACCACATGTTCAGCCAGGATGAGCATCGTCAAGAAGTTGTGCACAGGGTGGCACGGTGGTTCAGAGACTTGGCTTCGGAGGAAGGGTTTTAGATTGCAGATTGCGGAATGCGGAATGCGGATTTGGCAAGGCTGATTTGGAGTCGCATAGCGCATAGCGTAAGGAGTGAGACGACAGACGACGGAGGACAGACGACAGCAAGCAGGAAGCAGTTGACAGCGGGCAGCAGTTCTCAGCTCCTATTGAGTTTCGTGTCATATGGCTTTGCCGTCATTAGGTCACTACGCTTCGCTGTCATTTGTTGTAATCGGTAGATATCAGAGGTTTGAGGTCAGGTATAAAGCTGATCTCTGATCTCCGACTTCTGACCTCTGCGATAGACGAATTCTACGGTTTCAACGATTTGAACGACTTCAACGACTTTAATTGTTTCTAAACATTTTAGTCATTTTTAGAGGGGTGGAAAAACTATGGCTGTAACCGGTGCTTGGAATACCGAATTCATCGAGGAGCAATACAGGCTCTGGCAATCCGACCCCACAAGGGTATCCCGGGATTGGCAGTTTTTCTTCCAGGGCTTTGAGTTGGCTTCTGCCAGAGATTCGGAGGTACTTCTGGTTTGCGACGAAGATCAGGTCTCACGACAAGCTCGGGTGGAGAGTTTGACCCATCGCTATCGTGACCTTGGCCACCTCCTGGCCTGTTTGGATCCCCTCGCGGCCTGCCCTACTGATCATCCCCTGCTGAACATCGCAAATTTTGGTCTAACAAACGATGATCTAGAGCGGGAGTTCTACACCCGGCTTTTCCCCGGCAAAGATCTGGCCTCCCTCCAAGAAATCCTTGCAGCTCTCAGGGAAACCTACTGCCGCTCAGTTGGGGTGGAATACATGCATCTACAAGACCCTTCAGAACGGCAGTGGTTGCAGGAGCGCATGGAGCCAAGCAGAAATCGTCCTACCCTTTCTAAGGATGAAAAAGTTAGGATTCTGCAAAAGCTTTTTCAGGCTTCCCTCTTCGAGCGATTCCTACATAAAAGGTATCTTGGCCAGACACGATTTTCTCTGGAGGGAGCCGAGGCTCTTATCCCTATGATGAATATTCTTTTGACCCATGTGGCTGAACTGGGTTGCAGTGAAGTTATCCTGGGGATGGCTCACCGCGGTCGACTGAATGTTCAGGTCAATGTCCTGGGGAAATCTTTCGAGGAAGTTTTCTGCGAATTTGAAAGTAACTACGATCCCGACACCATATTTGGTGCCGGAGACGTAAAATACCACAATGGTTTTTTGGCCGATGTCAAGACAGCAAATGATCGCCAGATGCGGGTTTTTCTCCTTAACAACCCCAGCCACTTGGAATCAGTCAATCCTGTTGTCGAAGGTTTTACCCGCGCCCGTCAGGATATTATGGCAGAGAACAATGGTGAGAGAATAGTAATGCCCTTGCTTATACACGGTGACGCCGCCTTCGCCGGCCAGGGTGTTGTTGCCGAAACCTTAAACATGTCTCAATTGGATGGCTATTCCACTGGTGGCACAGTGCACATCGTAATAAATAATCAGATTGGCTACACCACCCTGCCCGAGGACGCCCGCTCTACTCGTTATTCCACCGATTTAGCCAAAATGCTCATGGTGCCCATTTTCCACGTCCATGGGGAGAATCCTGAAGCCCTCATCTACGTCACCAAACTTGCCTGTGACTACCGCATGGAATTCGGGAAAGATGTGGTTGTCGACCTGGTATGTTATCGGCGTTATGGGCATAACGAAGGGGACGAGCCTTATTTTACACAACCGCTCATGTATGAAAGAATCAAAGAAAGGCCGCCACTCTTTGAAATCTATGGACAACAACTACTTGCTGACAAGGTGATTGGAGATGACGAGATCAGCAAAATTGAGGCTGAAATTAATGAGGCATTGGAGGCCTCTTTTGAGACAATGAAACAAAAGCAGTGTGCCCTTCCCAGGGTGGAGTTCTATGAAAGCTGGGAGGGAATTTCCGGAGAGTATTCCTACAAGCCCATCAAGACAGCTGTGCCTGAAAAGCAGCTCCTTACCCTAGCACGGAAGCTGAACCAAGTCCCCGAGGACTTCTCACTCCATTCAAAAATCGCGGCGCTTCTCAAAAAAAGGTTGGAAACCATAGAAAATGGCGACGGCATAGACTGGGCCAATGGAGAAGCCCTAGCATTTGGCTCTTTATTATCGGAAAGGCACTTGGTTAGGCTGAGTGGCCAGGACAGCCGCCGAGGCACCTTCAGCCAGAGACACAGCTTCCTGGTGGACACCAAGACAGGGAAAACCTTCACTCCCTTAGCATCCTTGGATGACGGCCAGGTGAAATTCTATGCCTATGACAGTCTCCTTTCTGAGGCCGGGGTAGTGGGATTCGAATATGGCTATTCCCTTGCCCAACCGAATGGTCTGATCATGTGGGAGGCTCAATTTGGTGATTTCGCCAACAACGCCCAGGCGGCAATCGATCTTTTCATAAGTAGCGGTCAATCCAAGTGGCGCAGATTGAGCGGCCTTGTATTGCTCCTGCCTCACGGCTTCGAGGGATTGGGGCCGGAACACTCGAGTGCGCGTCTCGAGCGCTTCTTGCAGTTATGTGCCGAAGAAAACATGCAGGTGTGTTATCCTTCGACCCCAGCTCAGTACTTTCACCTCCTGAGACGTCAGGTAAAGTGTGATTTTCGCAAGCCCCTTGTAGTTATGACCCCTAAAAGCCTCCTTCGTAATCCCCTTGCAGTTTCCAGACTAAAAGACCTGGCCAAAGGCTCCTTCCAAGAAGTCCTTGATGACGGGACGAACAAAAAGACTTCTCACCGCTTAATCTTGTGCAGTGGTAAGATCTACTACGAACTCTTTCAGAGGCGTCAGGACCTGAAAAAAACAGACATTAGTATAATACGACTGGAACAATTCTATCCTTTCCCCCATGAGCAGCTGGAAGTAGTCATTGACAAGTATGGCAAAGTTAAAGAGTGGTACTGGGTTCAGGAAGAACCTGAAAACATGGGAGGATGGAACTTTGTTCGCTCACGCCTTGCTCCTCTGGTGCACAAGCACATCAAGTACATTGGCAGGAGGGAAGCAGCAAGTCCAGCTACTGGTTTTCACAATATCTACAGGAAACAACAAGCGGCAATCATTGAGGAAGCAGTTGGACCACCGCCTAAGAAAAAGTAGGTGCTGGGCACAGCGGGACGATACGGTGAACCGGAGAAAGGGCGAGACGGCCATTGGAGCTTGGAAGTCAGAGGTCGGAGGTCAGGAAACGCTGGCAGTTTCGTTATCCGTTATTAGTTATTCGTTATTAGGGAGATTTGTCCCTGTGAGCTGTGAACTGCATTAACGACTTCTACGATTTTTACGATTTCTACGACTTATACGAGTTGAACGACCTATGACCTATTACCTTAATTTTCGGCATTTAAAAGTGGAGCAGCCATGCAATTAGAAATCAAAGTCCCTAGCGTGGGAGAATCTGTAACCGAAGCCACTTTGGCCCAGTGGTACAAAAAAGACGGCGACCAGGTGCGCAAGGGTGAACTCCTCTTCGTGCTCGAGACCGACAAGGTCACCCTTGAAATAGAAGCCGAAGCCGACGGGGTTTTGCAAATATCAAAATCGGAGGGAGAAACTATCCCCATCGGTGCAGTGGTCGGCACAATTGATAGATCGGCCGCACCGGAAGCAGCTGAAGAACGGGCCCCCGCCGATGAGAAGGAGGTTACTCCCGCAGAGGCGGAAAAACCCGCTCCCCCAAAATTAGAAAAGCCACCTCCAGCACCACCTGCCGAACGACCACCGGCCGCACTGAGGGACGAAATCCCCTCAGCTGCACGGCCCTCTCTCCCCCCGTCAGTCCGCAGACTTGTGGCCGAAAAGAATCTGGATGTTTCAAAGGTAACTGGCACCGGACCCGGAGGACGAATCACCAAAGGTGATGTACTTTTGTACCTGGAGCAAGCTGCGGTGCCAGTACTCAGCAGGGTACCGGCAACACAGCCCTCTGTTCCCCAGGAGGTTGTCCCTGCGTCTGACGAGCCCATCACTCGCAAGCCAATGAGCCAGATAAGACAGCGCATTGCCGCCCGCCTGGTAGAAGCAAAGCAAAATACTGCCATGCTCACTACTTTCAATGAAATAGACATGACGAGAGTTCAGGAGATTCGTGCTCAGTACAAAGAGCCCTTCCAGAAAAAATATGGAGTGAGGCTGGGGATCATGTCTTTTTTTATCAGGGCATGTGTGGAGGCCTTGATGGAGTTTCCTGAGTTAAACGCCTACATAGAAAATAAGGACATCATCTATCACGACTACTATCACCTGGGCGTTGCCATAGGTGCTGAACGTGGGCTGGTGGTGCCAGTTATTCGCCACGCAGACAAACTCAGCTTCGCCCAGTTGGAGCACGCCATTATAGATTACGTGAAAAAGATCCAGGAAAATCGTCTCGAACTCGCTGACCTCGAGGGCGGCACCTTTACCATCACCAACGGCGGAGTGTTTGGTTCGCTCCTGAGCACTCCGATTCTTAATATTCCCCAAAGCGGCATTTTGGGTATGCACAAGATCGAATCCCGCCCGGTGGTTATAGACGGCGAGATAACAGTGCGGCCAATGATGTATGTGGCCTTGACTTACGATCACCGCATTGTTGATGGAAGACAGGCAGTCACATTTTTGGTACGCATCAAAGAGTTCATCCAAGAGCCAGATAGGATTATGATTGAAATTTAGCGGATTTTCTATTCTCTCCCAGAGTTCACAGAGGAATCAGAGAGCTCCCCAGCGAGCCTCGAGCGACTCGACCTGAGGACTTCGAGTGAGCCTCAGTCGAACTCCTCGTCGACAGGTCTCACCGAGGGGGGAGCGGGCGAGAGACTAATCTCAAACAATAGGATCAGAACATGGCAAAGAATGAAACCTACGACTTGATCATTGTCGGCTCGGGCCCTGGGGGATACGTGGCAGCAGTGCGGGCAGCCCAGTTAGAGATGAAAGTGGCCTGCATTGAGAAGGAGCCACGGTTGGGGGGTGTTTGTTTGAATGTTGGCTGCATTCCCAGCAAGGCCCTTCTCGATTCCAGTGAATACTATCATCTTGCCAAAACTCATTTCGCCGAGCATGGGATCAAGTCAGGCAAGGTGAACCTGGATTTGGCTGCCATGATGGCGAGGAAAGAGCAAGTAGTGCAGGAACTGACTGACAACGTGCGCAAACTTCTCGAGGGAAACAAGGTTGACGTTATCCACGGCACCGCTCGCCTTGCTGCCGAAGATCAGGTAGAAGTGGTGAAAAAGAAGGGTTCGCGCCGCAAGAAGGGCGATAGTCAAACTCTCAGAGCAAAAGCCATTTTACTAGCCACCGGCAGTGAACCACTGGCTGTTCCTGGTCTTGAATTTGACGGCCACCGAATCGTCAGTTCCACCGAGGCCTTGACCTTCGCTTCCGTGCCCAAGCACCTTGCAATTGTTGGTGCCGGCTATATTGGGCTCGAGTTGGGATCCGTCTGGCTGCGCCTAGGATCCAAGGTGACCGTAATTGAGATGCTGCCGCAGATAGCCACCCTGCTGGATGGCCAGGTCGCCCGCGGTCTTGAGAGGATTCTTGCCAAACAGGGCTTGAGTTTTCGCCTGCAAACAAAGGTTTCAGGGGCAAAGGTCTCGGGTCAAAAGGTCAAGGTAACCCTCGAGAAGGGTGAGAAAAAAGAAACCATTGATTGCGACCGCTTGCTGGTCGCCGTGGGACGAAGACCTTTGGCTCGAGATCTTGGTCTGGGGGAAATAGGCGTGGAAATGGATCCAAAAACCGGCCACGTCTTGGTGGACGAAAAGTTCCAGACCAGTGTCCAATCTGTTTATGCAATTGGCGATCTGATCCCCGGTCCGGCATTGGCCCACACCGCCTCTGCCGAGGGAATCGCCGCGGTTGAATGTATTGCCGGACTCCCCGGAGAGGTCAACTACGATGCCATTCCCTCGATTATCTACACCTGGCCAGAGGTGGCGAGTGTGGGGCTCACCGAAGAACAGGCAAAAGAACGCGATATTGACTACTGTATCGGCACCTATCCCTTTGCCGGAGCCGGGCGGGCGCGATGCATGGGCGAAAAAGACGGGTTTGTCAAGATAATCGCCCACGCCAAGACCGACCGCATCCTGGGCGTGCACATCCTCGGCCCTCGTGCCTCCGACATGATAGCTGAGTGCGTTCTGGCGGTGGAATTCGGTGCCAGTTCCGAAGACATTGCCCGAACCGTCCACGGCCATCCAACCTTTGCCGAGGCCTTGCAGGAGGCGGCCATGGCGGTGAGGAAGTGCTCCATCTATGCATCGTAAGTATGCGCATAGGGCATAGAGCATGGAGCATAGGGTTAAAAAGTCAGGTTTCAGGTATCAGATAAAGAACAACAACTGCTAGGCAATGACTGACGTGGCTTCACCGTCATTGGCTCCTTAAGCTTCCCTGTCATGTGGTGTAAATAATTAGATCGCCATTTGTAGACACCTTGCCGAGCCAGCGGCGCAGGAAGTCCGGATGCAAAGTGCTGGACTAGGGAGCGTAAGTTAAGAGGATGTTCGAGGGAGTGGAAACGGTGAAATCGATCGACATCATGACGCTCAAGAGGACTATGCTTACAATGGAGAAGACAAACAGCCTTTTTGCCCAGAGTCGCTCATTGCATGTCCTGTAGCCCGACCAGGCCAGGTAAAGCCAGAGTGTACCCAAAGCGGCCGCAACCGCAAAGTAACTGTAACCGGTGTATCCACCCAGGCCAACAGCAGCACAACGAGAACCACGCCGAGAGCGAAGGCGAAATCGCGCAACACGACAGTCGGCCAGAAAGGCACGCCTTCCTTCCGCAGCATGTCGTGATAATCCGAACGGTACGTCGCGGAATCCACCCCGCGACCCGGCACGGGAGGTTCGGATATGCCGTTGCGCAGCACCAGGTACACGTGCAGGCCAACCAGGGACGCGAGCAGCATCGGCAGGATAATGACATGCAGGTCGAATATACGGCTCAAGGTGTAGGATCC
>JAJDNB010000144.1 GCA_022340905.1 Deltaproteobacteria bacterium
GACCTAAAAGCATTTAGCGATGATTTCTATAAAGAGCAGTGCGGGGCCAAGCTAGCACCAATATTGGAATCGCTACAAAATCTAAAAAGCATGGGGGTGTGGTTGGAGGTCACAACCCTAGTAATCCCCGGCGTCAATGACAGTGAAAGGGAACTGTCAGAAATCGCCAAGTTTATTTTTGCACTGGGACCGGAAACCCCGTGGCATGTAAGTCGATTTCACCCAACCTATAAGCTTAGGGATGTACCGAGCACGCCCATGGCTACGCTGAAAAGGGCTCGGGAGTTAGGTTTAGAGGTTGGACTGCACTATGTGTACACAGGTAACTTGCCGGGCGATCAAGGGGAAAAAACTTTTTGTCATCACTGCGGTCGATTACTGATAGATCGTTTCGGCTTCGCTATCGGCCAATATGGCGTCAAAAAAGGTCGCTGCCCTGATTGCCAGACTCCAGTGGCAGGAGTTGATATGTAGCTGGCAGCAGGCAGCCCGCAGCAGGCAGCCCGCAGCAGGCAGGAAAACTACCTAACCATTTAGGTAATTTCGGATTCGAGAAGGAATAAAGGATAGTGTCAAGTTCAAAGTTCCAAGTTTTTAGATTAATCTTAGGCGCACTCTCCATCTTTAAACTTTGAACCTTATCGAGCTGCCAGCTGTCCGCTGCCAGCTGGAAGGGGGCACTCATATGGAAAAGGGAGACTGGCAAAAACGTGTAGCCGGACACCGCGAGCGGCTCAGGCAAAAATTTCTAAATCATGGCCTCGAGAAACTGACCGATGAAGAAACCATAGAGCTTCTCCTTACTCTGGGAACTCCGAGAAGAGATTGCAAACAGATCGCCCGTGAGGCTCTGCGCCGATTCCAAAGCTTTGCCGGTGTGTTGGAAGCACCAGAGGGTCAGCTACGACAAGTTCCGGGAATCGGGCCAAAGAATGCCCTTGGCTTGAAACTAGTGCATGAGGTGGCTCGCAAGTTTTTGCGGGAGAGACTCACGGGTCGTGAACTCGTCTCCTCCTCCAAAGAGGTCTATGAATACCTTAGTCACTCTCTCCGTGACTTGAAAAAGGAGATTTTCAAAGTAATTTTCCTAAACGGACGCAACGAGGTCATCCAAGTTGAGACTCTGTTTGAAGGTAGTCTTACCTCCAGTGCGGTCTATCCCCGGGAGGTGATCAAGAGCGCTCTCGAGCATCATGCGGCGGCACTAGTTTTCGCCCACAACCATCCCTCCGGTGATCCCACGCCCTCCAGCCAGGATTTCACCATCACCCGCGATCTATTTCTGGCAGGCAAGATCATGTCCATTCAG
Source organism: Deltaproteobacteria bacterium (assembly GCA_022340905.1). Classification (GTDB taxonomy): domain Bacteria; phylum Desulfobacterota; class Syntrophobacteria; order BM002; family BM002; genus BM002. The sequence continues at coordinate 1,310 of JAJDNB010000144.1, forward strand.
GTATTGGACCACTTGATCATTGGTCGTAACCGTTACTATAGCTTCGCAGATCAAGGCCACATAAGGAAATGGGAGACAGAATTCGGCAAGGGACCAGAAATTATTTTGAAAACACTTGGAGAAGGCCTGGTAGTAAGCAGGCAGCGGGCAGCTGACAGCAGGCAGTCCTCAGAGGTCAGAGATCAGATGTCGGAGGTCAAAGGGAAAAGCTGATCTCTGATCTCCGACTTCTGACCTCTATGATGGAGCACTTCAACGATTTCAATGATTTGAACGACGGACAACGGACTACTGGCTCACTTCAGTAGCTTCCCAAGACTCTGAGATATTCTGTTTTTTCTGTGAGCTCCTCCATTACCGCCGCAAGTTCATTGGATTCCACGTCGGCCTCGAGATCGACATAAAACATGTACTGCCACGGTTTGCCGTGGATGGGCCTGGATTCCAACTTGACCAGATTGATTCCATTTTCAGCAAATATCTTGAGGGTATCAAACAGAGCGCCGGGTTTATTGCTGGTGGAGTAGACCAGGGAGGATTTCTTTCTTGGACCGTTGTTCACTGCGCTTGCTGCTATTACAGCAAAGCGGGTATAGTTTCTCGGGTTGGTTTCAATGCCTTCCTTGAGCACACTGAGACCATAGAGTTCTGCCGCTTCTATTGCTGCAATGGCAACCTCCCCTGACTCGCCTTCGTCTTTAATACGGCGCACAGCAGTGGCTGTGTCTCTGGCGGCGATGAGTTCCCAATTCGACTGGCGCTCCAAGAAATCGCGACATTGTTCGAGAGCTTGGGGGTGAGAAATCACTCGTTTAATTTTATCAATTTCCGTCTCCGGGTGACCGATGAGGGCGTGAACAATACGGAGGGTTATCTCCCCAACAATTCTAACGTCGTACTCCAATAGATGATCGTAATTTTCATGAATACTGCCTGTCAGCGAATTTTCCAGAGGAACGACGCCGAAGTCACAATTACCTTCTTTCACTTCCCGAAAAACGTCTCGAAAAGAGGGAACCGAATCTATATCAATGTCAGTGCCAAAAAATTGGTTTGCAGCTTTATGGGCGAAGGCACGCATTTCACCAGCGAAGACAGCCCGCCTCCGCCCACCGGTTTTTACAGAAGGCAGAGCAGAAACCGGAGCGGCTTTCTCCAGATAAGCAAAATCGAGCTGTTTTCCCACAACAGGAGCAATCACATAGAGATCTCTCATTAACTTATCAAACTGCTCAGGGTAAAGACTCTGAGGTCCGTCTGAGAGGGCGTTGGTTGGATCGTGATGTACTTCGATCATCAGACCGTCAGCACCAGCGGCGATAGCTGCACGAGCCATGGGACTGACCTTCTCTCTGATTCCTGTGGCATGGCTGGGATCGATGACCACCGGTAGATGAGTGAGGTTTTTGATTATTGGAATGGCAGAAAGATCGAGAGTATTGCGAGTGTAACGCTCAAAGGTACGAATGCCACGCTCGCAGAGGATGACTTGGTCATTGCCCTCGGAGAGAATGTACTCTGCAGACATCAACCATTCTTCCATGGTGGCTGAAAGGCCCCTTTTGAGCAACACAGGCTTGCCCAGACGACCGGCGCTGCGAAGCAATTCAAAGTTCTGCATATTGCGGGCACCGATCTGAATGACGTCAACGTACTTCATCATGATATCTGCCTGATTGGGAGAGGTCATCTCAGTAGCGACCCGCAAACCTGTTTCTTCTCTAACCTGGGCGAGAATCTTCAAACCTTCCTCACCTAAACCTTGGAACGAGTAGGGTGAGGTGCGCGGCTTAAAGGCGCCACCGCGAAAGAGAACAGCGCCGGCACGCTTGACCTCTTTGGCGATAGTCATGGCTTGTTCGCGGCTTTCCACGGCACAGGGGCCAGCAATCACCACAATGCGTGGACCGCCTAACTGCACATGGCCAATCTGCACCACCGTGTCCTCTGGGTGCATCTCACGACTAACAAGCTTATAGGGGCGGGACACGGGAACTACTTTGGCCACTCCCGGCAGTTGCTCAAAGAATCGAAGATCGCGGCTCACCTGACCTACCACGCCGATAACCGTTTCGTCTCCGGTACTCATCTCCCGAATAAGATAGCCCTCCTGCCGAAGAATACTCCTGATTTGCTCTACCTCTTCCTCGCCTGTGCCCTGTTTCAATACGAGAATCATCGCAAATACTCCTTAAAATTATAGATGAAAAAAAAGCCCCGAGGTTAGCCACCTCGGGGCTTAAGCTCAAAACTTCTCATGATGCATTTTACCCCCGAGGCGACCGCTCTCGGTCCGCCCGGGGCATAACGCTAGGAAGCCGGGCGGACGGTCCTAAAAAAGCAAAAGAAAAAGAACCGTCCAGCCTGCGGGTTTACAGAATACGGTGCTTCCAGGCGCATACTTCATTCCTCTTAACAGGCATAGATATATAAATATATAGAGGGTCCGCGTTTTTGTCAAGAATAGATTTTTACCACTATGCATACCAACCTCTACGGATGAGATCAAATTGGCATTTTTGCCCGCAAACGGCATATTGTGACCTCTAGAGGACTGGATTACTGGAGTGATGGAGTATTGTAGATAAAAGGGAGATTACTATCATTCACGTCTTGCCTTTGACACCACTCCGTTACTCCAATTTGTGTACGGGCCATTCCGAGTTCATGACTTGTCGAGGTCTCATGGTACATCCCTTGCACAAACTGACTGGGCGTAATCATTACCATTCACCCTCGAAAGACAGATTTTCTAAAGAAAAGGCGCATCTAGAAGATTCCTCCACTAGATGGGCGGGCAACCTTAAATCCAGGGAGGTATAATTTTGAATACATTAAAAGTAAAAAGAGGGCACCAGAATCTAAAAGTAGACGCGAAATATCCTGTTGTCGTGCTCACGGCAGACGGGCAAATGGCAGGAGAAACCAAACACATCAGCACTCAGCAAGCCTTTGTCCGCTGTAAAGATCCGTTGAGATTGTATGATGTGGCCAGTATGAGCATCCGGTTTTCCGAAGAAGAGGCCATATTGGCTGAAGCCGAGGTGATTTGGTCAAACAGATACGGTCCCGATGATGAAATAACTCCCCGTGGAATGGTGGTTCGCTTCACCCGTTTGTCCCCAAGAGAGCGCAAGCGTTTACACGACACCATTATGAAGCAGTACAAGAAAAAAGGGGACCTCTGGTAATCCGGGGTTAGAACTTAAAGGGATTTCTCAAAAGGATAGTCTGGTTTCGCCCGGGTCCCACTGAAACAATGGAGATGGGGACTTCGGCAAGTTCCTCGATGGCTCGCAGATAAAGCTGAGCCTTCGCGGGGAGATCCGAAAAATCTCGGGCGGAACTGATATCTTCAGTCCATCCAGGAAAGCTCTCGTAGGAAGGATCGCATTTCTCCAAGGTAAAACACTCGAAAGGAAAGCTTTGCATTGCATTCGCCTCATGGACATAAGAGGTAGCAATGTATATCTCCTCTAAGCCGGTAAGCACATCCAGTTTAGTTATGGCTAAGCTGGTCAGTCCGTTCAAAGAGGCGGCGTTTCTCAAAACCACCATGTCGAGCCAGCCACAACGGCGCGGTCTTCCTGTGGTTGAACCGAATTCAGCTCCCTCTTGTTGAAGATGCATGCCGATTTCATCTTTTAGTTCGGTGGGAAAAGGTCCGCCTCCTACCCTAGTTGTATAAGCTTTACAAATGCCTACGACGGTATCAATATGGGTAGGACCGACACCGGCACCGCAGCACGCCCCACCAGCAACCGCGTTTGATGAGGTGACAAAAGGGTAGGTTCCGTGGTCAATGTCTAAGTGAGTTCCTTGGGCGCCTTCAAAGAGGATGTGCTTGCCCTGGCGACGGGCCTTTCCCAGCAGCTGGGAGACGTTACCCACATAAGGTTTCAGCTGCTCACCATAGGCAAGGTATTCATCTGCAATCTGGTTGTAGTCCAGAGGTTTGGCGCCAAGGAATTTTCCTAGGTAGAAGTTTTTTTCCTTCAAGTTCACCTTGAGTTTTTCAGTGAAGATTTTTGGATCGACCAACTCGTGAATACGAATTCCGGCTCGACTTGCCTTGTCTTCGTAACAAGGACCGATGCCCCTGCCGGTGGTGCCGATTTTTCCCTTGCCTTTATGGAGCTCGCGGGCGTTGTCCACTTCTCGGTGGTAGGGCATAATTACGTGCGCCTGGCCGCTGATGACCAGGTTTTTGGGATCAACCTGTACTTGGTGGCTACGAAGCTTTTCTATTTCACCAAGTAGGACGCCAGGGTCAATGACTACGCCGTTTCCTATGCAGCAGGTTTTGTTGCGGTGAAGTATGCCTGAAGGGATCAAGTGCAGGATGAACTTCTTGTTTTCCACCACCAGGGTGTGGCCGGCGTTGTTACCTCCTTGGAATCTAACAATAAAGTCAGCCGATTCACTCAAAAGATCTACAACTTTGCCTTTGCCCTCGTCACCCCACTGGGTTCCTACCACAATTACGCTGGACATGCTGAAAACCCCAGGCCCGGATTCATGAGATATCAGGGCCAACTCTCGATTAAAACCCGCAAGAGGATAATGGATTGACCGGGAAATGTCAAACGGAGACTAGGCATAGGGCATGGAGCCCAGGATAGCGGATTTCAGATTGCGGATTTAAAAATAAGGAGACAGGAGTCAGAATCCAGAATTCAGGAGAAAAACAGTCGGAGTTGACCTCATCTGACCTGCTGCCTGTTTGAACCGCAGAATCCGCCTCAGGCGGATCGAAGTGATTACTTCATCATTCTGCGGTTCCTTGTTCTGCTGTTCGATATTCAGAACTTTGAATCATCTGCCCCCTGCCGTCTGGCTTTATCGCCGCGTCGCCGTCTCGCTCGACCTCCCGACCTTCTCGTCTTGCTAGGCATAGCGCTATGCGCTCTGCGGCGAGGCCATGGTCCGCAGACGGCGTACCCGTTCTTCAGTGGGTGGATGGGTGCTGAACCAGCTGGCCAACCCACCACCACTCAGCGGGTTGACGGTAAACATGTGTGCCGTTGCTGGTTTGGCATCCTGCATAGGCATGCGCTTTGAGGCGTTGGCCAACTTTTCTAGGGCACTGGCAAGACTCCTGGGATTTCCTGCGAGACGGGCCCCGGTTTCATCAGCCAAATATTCCCGCGAGCGGGAAACGGCCATTTGAATGAGCATTGCGGCCAGGGGAGCGAGAATGGACATGAGGATGAGTCCGATTATGTTGCCTCCGCCCCTATCGTCATCAGAACCGCCAATGCCAAAAATGGCGGCAAAGCGAGCCATGCTGGCAAGCATCATCACCACACCTGCCAGGGTGGCGGCAACAGAGCCAATGAGAATATCTCGATTTCTAACGTGTCCCAACTCATGACCCAAAACGCCTTTTAATTCATCTGGCTGCAATAACCTCACAATGCCCTGGGTAACGGCCACTACCGCGTGTTCAGGGTTGCGACCGGTTGCAAAGGCATTTGGGGTTTCAGTGGGAATGAGATAAACGCGGGGTTTGGGTATTCCTGCTTTCTGGGCGAGATCCGCCACCATCTCGTGAATTTCTGGAGCTTCACTAGGGGTCAATTCCTTAGCTCGATACATGGCAAGGACAATTTTGTCTGAAAACCAGTAACTGCCGAAGTTCATAACCAGGGCAAAAATAAAGGCAATGGTCATACCTTGATTGCCGCCAAACATTCTGCCGATGAGAACGATGAGTACGGTTAAGGCTGCCAGCAAAACCGTGGTTTTAAACTGGTTGGCCATCGTTTTTTTACCTCCTACCAAAAGATCTTAATACTAATTTTATTAATAAATGTAGATGGTTGACCTCTCCACAATCTTTGTCTCATGCAAGAAAAAAGTAATACCAACCAAGGATCTTGTCAAGCTTAACCAGAGGTATCCTCCCAGGCCTCGTCGGGGGGCTGCCAGCCAAGAGGCAGCCAGCTAAAAGCTTGGAGCCAAAGGTGAGACGACAAGAGGCCAGCGATTAGATGTTGGAGGTTGGAGGAGCGCTTCGCTTGAGGTTGGAGGCAAAGCCAGGGGCTGAAAAGACGGAATACTGGAATAATGGAATACTTGGTATAAATAATCTTTGAGGTGAGATGTTTTCATTGTGGTTTTCTGTTGACCCGTTATTCCATTCTTCCAGCATTCCAACATTCCGGCTGAAAAGCCTTTTGCTCTGCGCCATGCGAGCCATGATTTAGTTTTGTTGCTGCGGAGTTGCAGCAATCCTGGCTCTGACGAACGCAGCAATGGTGCGGACGAAAAAGGTAAACATAAGGATAGCCAACAATAAGGCTAGTGCCAAGTGAAGCCAGTCTGGCAGTAGTTCACTGGCCGAAGTGGCCAGTTTGGTTTGCAGGGAAATCCCCAAGAAGGAATAGAGCCAGTCAGTAGCCAATCCGAAGAGCACGGCAAATATGGCGATGGACCCCAGGTAGATAACTACCCCGCGCTTCCCCAGCACCTGAGTCAGTACGGTGAGCGAGGTGACATTGGTTGCCGGACCCGCAAGGAGGAAGACCAGTGCTGCGCCGGGGCTCACCCCTTTTAAGATCAGAGCTGCGGCCACCGGGGTAGAGGCGGTGGCGCAAATGTAGGTGGGGATACCGGCGGCAAGCATGACAAGCATGGTAAGAAAACCGCCGCCAAGATATTTCCCGGTCAAATCCTGAGGAAGCCAGAGCGTAATTACTCCGGCCACCAAGAAACCGACAAGAATCCAGCCGGATAGCTCCCGATAAAGATCGAAGAAGCCATAACGAATACCCTTCCACAATTTCTCAGGCAAAGTGTGGTGTTTTTTGTGTTCCTCGGGAGGGCAATTTTGACCGTCGCAGCAGGCATCGACCCGGCACTTAAGGTCGACCACTGGGAGCAACCCCTTTTCACTTTCATCCCAACCAAAGAAGTTTTCCATAATACCTGCGGCAAAAGCGGTGATAAAAGCAGCAAGGGGTCGAATAAGGGTCATGAGGGGATCCAAGAGAGCGTAGGTTATGGCGACTGAGTCAACTCCGGATTCAGGCGTAGAGATAAGGAAGGCAGCCGTAGCTCCCTTGTTGGCCCCCTGTTTTCTCAAGCTCGCAGCCGCTGGCAGGACCCCACAGGAGCAAAGGGGCAGGGGAATGCCAAGAAGGGCCGCCTTGAACACTGAACTTACTCTTCCTCTATGTAGATGCTTGACTATGGCCTGCGGGCTGAGGAAAAGATACATGAGTCCAGCCACCAGAAGGCCCAAGAAAAGATAAGGTGCTGCCTCTAGAAAGAGTGCCCAGCTAGCTAGCAGTATCTGGCCAATAACGTTCATAATTTGGTTCACTTAGTCCATCCCGCCCAAATTACTAATCCCGCAAGTGTTTCAGTGTAATTCCGATCAACTCGGACACGTGGCTGTCGGCGAGGCGGTAGTAGAGCACAACCCCATCGCGCCGATTGGTGGCAAGGTGCAAATTCCTAAGCAGACGGAGTTGGTGGCTCACCGCCGATTCGGTCAAGCCTAGCATGGCGGCTAAATCACACACGCACATCTCTCGCTTTTGCAGGGCCCAAAGAATTTTCAACCTGGTCTCATCGGACAAGGCCTTGAAAATCTGGGCCAAAGTCCTTATTTCATTCGGGTCGAGAGATGAGGCAATAGCCTCCTCTACCACCGGCCGGTGGATGAGTCGACAATCGCAGAGGTCGCTGCTTTGTTTGGGCACGATTTCTCTCCATCATTATCTGAATACATGCTCATATATTAAAATAATAAATGGAATCTGTCAAGTGAGTAAAAAACATAGAAGGTCTGTGCCACTTTCCGCCTACGGCGAAATGGGGGGAGCCCCTGGCCCCGTTCCGTAGGAACGGGGAACAGGGAGGGGGGGTGCCGTCACCCGGGCTAGAAGTGACTCCGCCGTAGGCGGATGAGCCCTGGAGCGACAGAAGAGATATCAGGGAAGGGTTCTGTAACAGAAAAATTTTTAAGAAAACTTCTCGGGACTATTCGGTTGACTGTCCTTCTGAAAATCTGCTACTTTTGGCCGCACATTCCTTTAGCCCGGATATTTCACGAATTGCCTGCTACGACCGAGGATATGGCCGTCCTTCCGGGTGTCTTCGGGTGTCGCCCCCTGCGACGTACCAGCAAGGTACGCCTCGGCTTCGATGTTGGATTTTGGATTTCGGATTTTGGATTTCGGATTTATGACAACAATCGATGATATCGAACTTAACCGTTGAGATTTCACCAGTTGTTATCTGGTTCTTACGAACTCTTCGGCAAAATTAAATCCGCGATCCGCATTCCGTATTCCGCAATCGTTAACCTGGGCCAGAGAAAGCGAGTTGTTTGTGGTTGCCCGCCTGGAAATCACCCTCAAACCGGAGCTATTTGACGCCGAAGGTGAAGCCATTAGGCGTAAAGCGCGGGATTACTTTACCATTCACCTGGATCAAGTCCGCACCATTCACATCGTTACCATAGATGCCAAGCTCACCAAGGAGCAGCTAGAATCAGCTCGTCACCTCATCTTTACTAATCCGGTCTCTCACATATCTTCATTCGAGCCTCTGGCCAAAGAGTTTGACTGGGCAATTTGGGTTGGTTTTCGTCCTGGAGTGCGAGACAACCAGGGAAGCACTGCAGTGGAGGCAATGGAGGATCTTCTTAAAATCAGGTTCAAGCCCGAGGAGGGTGCCTACACCTCTCGACTGTATCTTCTTCGTGGACAGCGGTTGACGAAAGACAACAGAGGCTACAAGTTGGCAGAGCGAATTGCCCAAGAGCTTTTGGCAAATGACCTTATCCAACAGTGGAGAATCTATTCAGGAGCAGAGTGGAATAGAGAGGAAGGTATCGGCATCATCGTGCCCAAGGTTCGACTGGCCCACGAGCCTTCGATGGCAACCTTTTCGATTACCAGCGACGAAGAGTTACAGCATTTGAGTGAAGAGCGGAATCTTGCTCTCCATCCTAACGACATTCCAGTAATTCGTTCCTATTTTCTTCGACCTGAGGTGCGAGCCTCCCGGAGTAAGGTTGGCTTGGCTGATCCCACTGATGTGGAACTGGAGTACATCTCACAGGCGAGGAGCGATCACTGCAATCACAATACTTTTCGGGGTAAGTTTTTTTATCGGGATCTGGTCACAGGTGAGACTGAAGTGGTAGACAACCTGTTCAAGACCTGTATTGAATCACCCACCCTAGAGCTAAAACAAAGAAAGGGCTGGGTTGTCTCCGTGCTGTGGGACAATGCCGGCGTGGCTCGCTTCGACCAGAGTACCTACTATGTCATTACCGGCGAAACCCACAACAGCCCCTCCAACATGGAAGCATACGGTGGTGCCCTTACGGGAATCGTGGGCGTGTATAGGGATCCCATGGGGACGGGCAAGGGTTCAAAGTTGATTGCCGGCACCTACGGTTATTGCGTGGGCCACCGGGATTATGGTGGCCCGCTCAAACCCCACCTCCACCCCCGAAGATTGCTGGATGGAGTAATTGAAGGGGTGCGGGATGGCGGCAACAAGAGCGGCATACCCACTCCTTATGGTCAAGTGTTTTTCGATCACGGTTATATGGGAAAATGTTTGGTTTTTGTTACTGCCGTGGGGTTGATGCCGGCCACAGTCTCAGGTACACCGTGCGAAGAAAAAACAACCACAGCTGGCGACCTCATAGTTATGTGCGGCGGTCGGGTAGGGAAAGACGGCATCCACGGGGTAACAGCCTCCAGTGAGATTTACAGCGAGCATACTCCTGCCGGCCACGTTCAGATAGGCGATCCCTACACTCAAAAGAAGATGCATGATTTCCTTCTGGAAGCACGGGATGAGGGATTGATTGCTTTTATCACGGACAATGGCGGCGGGGGGCTCTCTTCATCTATAGGCGAATCAGCCAGGTTCTCCCAGGGGGCTTTGGTAGAGCTGGACAAGGTACCACTGAAATATGAGGGACTGGACCTTTGGGAAATCTGGGTGTCTGAAAGCCAGGAAAGAATGACTGTGGCAATCAGACCGGAGCATCTGGAGCGCTTCATGCAACTTTCCCGGAAGCATGAGGTTGAGAGTACGGTTCTCGGTCAGTACACAGACAATGGCAAGCTGCACATCACTTACCAGGGGAATACCTGCGCCTACGTGGATTTGGGCTTGCTCGAGTCAGGTTTCCCTCAATGGGAGTTTGAAGCGGAATGGGTGCCACCAGAATACAGAGGACTCAGAGAACCGGTGCTTGGTCCTCCCGAGGATCACAGGCGAATTCTTCTCACCATGCTCAGTCGCCCTAACATTTCCTCCAAAGAATGGATAGTCCGACAATACGACCACGAAGTACAGGGAACGAGTGTGATAAAGCATCTGGTAGGGATTGATAGAGAGGTGCCCAACGATGCCGTGGTTTTGCGTCCCCGTCTAGACTCCCTGAGGGGTCTGGCCATCGCTCAAGCACTGAATCCCACCTACTCACGCATTGACGCCTACCACATGGCTGCTTGTACCATGGACGAGACGGTGAGGCGACTACTGGCTGTAGGAGGTAATCTGGAACACCTCGGAGGGGTAGACAATTTCTGTTGGCCAAACATTCAGTATGATCCCGAGAGCAATCCCGACGGCAAACTGAAGGCGGCCCAGCTGGTAAGGGCCAACTGGGCCCTGAGAGATTACTGTCTCGGATTTGGCATACC
>JAJDNB010000147.1 GCA_022340905.1 Deltaproteobacteria bacterium
AAGATATCACCCCGAGACTCGGGAATCAGAACCTTGGAATACATCATCTCTATGATTTCATTGCGAAGATCGTCAGCCCTCGATTCAAACTTGTGTGTCTGTTCGATAAGAAAATCGCAATTTTCTCCCAGACCAAAGTCGAAATAACAGTCCATTGCCTTTTCGAAGTGCTCCTGCGTAGCTCTGAGATTTTCCAGATATCTTGATATGAGCTCTTGAACCTGCTGCTCTTTTTTGAAAAGGAAGTTGAACATCTCGAACCCCTGAAAGTGGTGAAAGTGATTTAGCCCGGATATTTCATGAATATTATTTCCTTCGATCAACAGCAGCAAAAGGTCTGAGGCCTGAAAAAGAAAAAATCTTCTCAACTTTTCACTATTGATCGTAGTCTGCCCCTCACCAATTAGGGTAAACTACCTGGCAACTATCAACAGTAACACATTTGAGCAAGGTTTGTGCCATTTTTGCAGCGAGTCCGCGCGTTTGATCAATTGCCGCTGTAAGACCCTGGAGATGAACGGTCGTTTCCATGGTTACGCCATGGCGTGATTGGTGGAATGTTCGGGCCCGTGGTTGAGGAGAAAGCATGATGAAACTAAAACGTTATTGCCTGGTGTTGGGGCTGGCAGCGGTTTTGTTTTTGGCAGGTGGATTCCCTGCTTTGGCAGAGGGGTCAGGGCGTTACCAAGCATTGGAGATAAATGTGGGGAAGAAGAGTGAATACAACATTTTCATCCTGGATACGAAAGATGGTCACATGTGGCTTCTCGAAACCAAAGAGAGCAGAGTAGACGGCAAGCTTTCTGGTGGCTTGAAGTATCAGGGCAAACTACGCCCGGGGAATAAGGCGGGAGAAATCATTTTCCAGTTCGGCGCCACAGAATAAAAGCAGACGGCGCTGAGGGTTTGGGCGCCCCCTTCAGATCCTGGGGTTTCAGGTTTCGGGCTTCTGGTTTCAGGAAAAAAATAGAGGCTAAAACCTGACACCTGCCGGAGCGAAGCGGCAGCGGGGAACACTGAAACCTTATCATTTTGATTTGTTGCTCTATAGTTCTATCACCATTCCTTCTCGTGCATGAAAGGCACCGGGAAAGTTCTTCTGGACCTCCATTTCCACATCAAAGAGAAAGGTGTCCGGGTGTTCCGGATCGTGATGAAATAACGCAAGCCTTTTCACCCCTGCCCGTTCTGCTACCTCCACCGCTTGCTGCCAACTGCTGTGGCCCCAGCCCTTTCTTTTTTTTAATTCATCAGGAGTGTACTGCGCATCGTGGATGAGGAGATCTGCATTTCTGGAAAGAGCCACAACATTCGTATCTATTCCATTTCCGTGCTCCACATCCGTACAATAAACAAGGGTTTTGCCTCCTTCCGTGATCCGGTAACCGTAGGCACCCCCTGGATGGTTGTGCTTGGAAGCCACAATTTCAACACCCATGGGGTGGACGAATTCTGTGACGTCAGGCTGCCAAAATGTCAGCTGCGCGCCAATCTTATCCAAGGGAACAGGGAAGTAATCAAACTGCATCTGTGTGGCAAAAACCGACTTGAGATCCTTGGAACCTCTGCCTTTCCCACAGATGGCTAAAGTGATGTTCCGTTGCGGATCATTGGCCAATCTGAAAAAGGGGAAACCCTGTATGTGGTCCCAATGGGTATGGGAGAATCCGATTATCATCTCGCTGTACTGCCGATGAGATACAGCCAGTAAATCGTTTCCCAGCTTTCGAATTCCCGTGCCGGCATCTAATATAGTGACCCTGCCATTGCTGAACGTTACCAGAATGCAGGATGTATTTCCGCCAAATTCTACGAAGTCCGGGTCGGGGACCGGGATTGATCCTCGTGTGCCGTAGAAGGTGACTCGCATTCTTATCCCTTTTCTCAATCAACTCGGCATAGAGGTTGAAGGATATATAGACTGTCTAATGGCCTTTTGGGGAGAGAAACTTCTGGATAACTTTACCACACAATATGAAAAGATGGCAAAATTGTCAAAAGAGATTTTAGCCGAAACTCAGTTGCCCATTAGAAGACGATTCTGATAACTACTTTCTCGGATGGCTGTCTGACCTGTTGTCGATCAACCCCATGACCTCGTCCGCCAAGGCGGGGGCAAGCTTTTCAAGCACCCCCCATTCCCTTACGGCTGCAGCTCGGTCTCCGAGCTTCAAATAGATCAAGGCCAGGGCATAGTGTGCTTGCGCGTATTCAGGTTTTATTTGAACCGCCTTCTTACAAACTTCTAAGGCATCCTTGTTGCGGCCGAGCACTGTATAGGTCACTCCTAATCCTAGGTATGATTCGGCGTGATCGGGGCTCAAGGCAACCGCTTTCGTAAAGGAAGCGAGAGCCTTTTCCCAGAATTCGAGCCGGGAGTAAGTAATGCCTAAGGCGAAATAAGCCAATTCATAATTAGGCTCAGCCCGAGCAGCTCTTTCGAAAGCCTTGATCGCAGCTTGCCATCGCCCCTGATCATAATAGATCAAACCTTGTGAGAAAAAGGTTCCGGCGGAGTCATTTCTCCCACCCACTTCGATTTCTTCACCAATTGCATCTCCTTCACTCTGATATGGGCGAACAGGCGATGGCGAAGCCTCAGAGATTTTGGCTGGCGATGAAATCTGGGCAATGCCAACCGCCAACGACAGTAGGAAAAAAGCCTTTTTAAAGGAAAAACTTGAGATCATGTGTTTTTTGCCGGGTTAAAATGCTTTCACCCCTCTTGGTTAGACAAGAACCATACCAGTTTGCCAACTTACAATAATATAATGTATTAACGAATACTTATGAATCAATGACGGTTTGAGTTCAGGCCAGAATGGTGGCAAATGAATGCTTAGATTGGTAAAAGAAGTTCCACTTGTGGGCAATGGGGATGGTGAATAGAGGTTGGCAGTTAAGAGGAAATTGCTGACCTGCTCACTGATATTTTCAGACCGATTTAGGCTCTCATCGGTTTTTCTTGGAAAGATTCTTCTTTTTCTTCTTGGCGGCCTTGCGCTTACGCCGACGAGTATCCCAGTCGGAATAGAGATCAGGATAGTGTACCTTCCACGGTTTGAGGAGCCAAAACCACTGATCTGGATATGTCCTGACCATTTGTTCAACTACATCGATCATACGCTGGGTATTGCTCTGGATATCACGACGCAAGTCGCCCGTTCTAGTCAGATCGAGGGGTGTTTTAACCTGAATGGTGAGCCGACCGTCACTTCGGCGCACACAAAAGGCGGGTATTACGAGACTGTTACATCGCATGGCCAGTAGGGCAGGCGCAGGGGAAGCGGTGGCCTTACGGCCGAAAAATGTAACCTCAATCCCGTGCTTGCGTCTACTCTGGTCTATCAACATACCGATTACTTCTCCCCTGCGGAGACCCTCGGTAATTTTCGGCAATGCGCCCTTTTTGTCAATGATGGTATTACCGAGCCGGTTTCGCGAACGACGGAGCAGGATATCCGCCCAGCCATAACGCGTCTTGGCAGCCACACCCAGCATGGGCTTTCCGTAATAATTGGTAATATGAAGGCCAACTTCCCAGTTCCCCATGTGAGCGGAGACTATGACTATGCCCCGGTTACTTTTGAAGGCCTTGTTGAAATTTTCCTCCCCCTCAACAAGCAAGGCGTTAAGCACCTCTTCGTGGGTCATGAAGGTCGATTGAAACATTTCCGCAAGAGTGATCCCGAAATTCATGAAGATACGTCTGCTGAGATCTCGGACATCCCGGTGGGACCACTGGGGGTAACAAAACTGAACATTTCGTTGCACAAGCCTTCTGTGCGGTATGGCCACGGAATAGAGAACAAGTCCCAGCAGCCTCCCTAATCTGACAACAAGCCGTCGCGGTATTTTTGTGACACCCGATTTCATTGCCCCATTAACGGTGGTGGCGAAGGACACCTTTACCTGCTTCCTGTCCTTTCAAAAAAACCGCCTTGAGCAGGCGGCTCCAGAGTCTACGTGGAATGGTGGGCGGGGAGAGATTCGAACTCTCGACTTCCGCCGTGTGAGGACGGCACTCTCACCACTGAGTTACCCGCCCACCCGGAATTACAGAGATCGACTTAGTTTGCCACAATTGGCTCTTATTACAAAATCCCCTTCTGAATCCTTCAAAATTAACCCAGAATCGTCTTGGGTGGAGATTCTATACCATAAGCTTCTGTAGGTCAATTCACCAAAACGCTAGGCGGTGACAACCTGTCGGGGTGCATCTTAGCACTGGTTATATATCCCTTGAACTTTGAGAGAGATATGGTTATATTTCCTATAGATGTTCAGTACTTGTTAGAACTTGTAAACGATATGGGCCGGGCTATGACCCGGCCTTTGACACGAGACTGTGACTCATTGAGATAAAAGAGATTTCCAGGAGGGAAAAACATGGCTGAAGATGCAGCCTTTGATCCAAAAGTTTTTGAGAAGACCTCGCAGGAAAAAAGCAATGCTCGTCTCAAGATGTGGCTGGAAATATGCGCCCACTGTGGCCTCTGCTCTGATACCTGCCACTTTTATCTGGCAAACGAGCGCAATCCCAAAATGATCCCTGCTTACAAATCAAAGAAGATACTGGAGGCCATCAAAAAGAAAGACAAACTAGACAAGGCTACCTTGGATGAACTCTACGAAACAGTCTATGGCGAGTGTACCATGTGCCGCCGCTGCACCATGTACTGTCCCTTTGGCATCGATGTGGCCAGCATTGTTGCGGCGGCTCGCAGCATGTGCAACTCTCAGGGGAAAGTCCCCGAGCATTTGCTCAAAGCAGTAACCACCCATCTCGAGACTGGCAATCAGATGGCCGTTACCCAGGAAGAGTGGATCGACACCCTGGAGTGGATGGAAGAGGAACTGCAGGAGGAGCTTCCGGGTGCGACCATTCCCATCGATAAGAAAGGCGCAAATGTGCTTTATGTGGTGAATGCGAGAGAACCCAAGTTCTATCCCATGGACATCTCGCAGGCTGCCATGGTTTTTTATCTGGCCGGCGAGGACTGGACCATGTCGAGCAAGGGATGGGATGTAACAAATCTTGCCATGTTCATGGGAGACATAGAGGGGGCGAGCACAATAGTGCAGATGGTTCGAGACGCCGCTGAAGAGCTTGGAGTGAAGCGAGTTGTGGTCACGGAATGCGGCCACGCTTTGCGTTCGCTGCAATTTGAATCGCCAATCTGGTTGGGCAGAGATCACAAATTCGAGGTTGTGCACAGTGTCCTGCTCTTTTCCGAGTACTTGCGGGAAGGAAGAATCAAGCTGGACAAGTCAGTATTTGCCGGTGAACGCTGTACCTACCAGGATCCCTGCAATGTAAGCCGCAATGGTGGACTGGCTCGAGCCGGGCGTGAGGTGGTCAAATATCTGACCGATGATTTTGTGGAGATGGAGCCTCACGGTGAATATAACTTCTGTTGCGGCGGAGGTGGTGGTTTCATTCCCATGGCTGGACCGTTCAGGGAGCGGCGGCTGAAGGCGGGGAAGGTCAAAGCCGAACAAATTCGGGCAACGGGCGCGAAAATCTGCATCACCCCCTGCCACAACTGTTATGATCAGCTGCGGGATCTCAATAAAGAATACGACTTGGGGATTCGGGTGCTCTCTTTCAAGGAAATGTTTGAAGAGGCATTGATTATTCCTGAGGAACTCAAAGCAAAAGAAAACGACGAGGAATAGTAAGCGAGTTGACTACTGGGCTATTTGACTATTTGACTAATTCCCCAATCAACTCCCATCTCTGCTGCCTTCATCCTTTGCAGGATGCTCTGCCAGGGTAAAGGAGTGAGAGAGCTGAAGTACTCGCTAGAGTTCTTACCCGTCGGAACTGTATGAGCCAAACCCCCACTGTTTTGCGCCATAATTGCAGTTAATCGTCAGAGCGTCTAAAACGCTCAGCGCTCTTTTGCCATGAATCGGGCTGTGTTTTGACTGCAGCCTGTGATGGTGAAGTGGTGGGTCTGGCGGTTACTCCAGTGTCTTTTCCAGTCTCCGCTGTTTTCCTGGCGTCGGCCCACAAGACAAGGCCGAAGATGACTGCCAAGACGAAAACAACGATTGTTGCTAGCAAACCCGTGTTCATCGCTTCTCCCATATGGCTCTCCTTTTTGTGACCAGGGGAGTGTCTGCTATTGCATTTCCAGGGCGCATATTCCTCTCGAATTCGGCCGAGTTGCTGCGCAAGCTGCAGCCTCCCCCGAGTGCTTCCCTTTATTCGTAGCCACATCAAAACGACTGCTTTAAGAGACGTGGGAAGTATTCCTTCGTAGCTTGAGGGTAACAAAGTGGGGTGAGCGGAGGCAAGAGAAAAGCCCTCACCGACCGGGGCTTCCACATCTAATCCAATGACAGGGGCATTTTTACGTCAGGGCTCTTTATTGCTGTGCCCTAAACCTTAGTTCATTACGACTTACCGGGAGCGCTGATACGTCCCTACCAGTTCCGCTCTAGCAATGATGTGTCCCTCCAGAGCCCTCTCAAGATCCTTTTTCGTCGGATTACCCAAGTCTGGCAGGACAGCATCCAGGGCATACAGTTTGTAAAAGTAGCGATGGCGGCCAATGGGTGGGCAGGGTCCGCCATAGCCGGTGCGTCTCCAGTCATTTAACCCCTCTTTGGTTCCCTCCGGAAGATCTTGCGTCTCTACCGCTTCAGCCAAGCCGGTGGCACTGGGAGGAATATTGTAAAGCACCCAGTGGACCCAGGTCATCTTCGGTGCGGCAGGATCAGGAGCGTCCGGATCGTCTACGATGAGTGCAACGCTCTTGGTTCCTTCAGGGAGCCCGGACCACTCTAAAGCTGGTGAGATGTCCTTATCGTCACAGGTGTATTTGGACGGGATTGCTTCGTTGTGCGAAAATGCTGGCGATGTAATCTCTAGGGTCATTGTGACAACTCCTTTTCTGTTCTCTGCGTAAGCCGCAGCTCCCACCGATCTATCCGTGGAAGGACTGAAATCTGCGACAGATACCATAACTCCTACAACGCATAAAGTTATACTACCAAGCAATGCGCGTCTCATGGTGAACACCTTGTGCAAAAAAGTGTAGGCGTTTTGTTATACATATCAGATCAAGTTCTCTGCCGAAAGATTGGCACAGAATATTGAGAGCTGTCAAGGTGAATGCAAAAACAACGGATCGACCATTGGTCTTTCCTCGGAAACCGCGCAGGAACCCAGAAAAATGATAGAGAACGTGAAAATACTAAATTTTCTCATTCTCATCTTCAGGTGCAAATCGGCAGGCCATAGGCACGACTGTTCATTCCTGGAAATGTAAAAAAATGGACCCGCCTTCCCTTGATCGTTCTTGTGTGACCTGCTGCCCTTTGGTAGTATCATGTTTCCAAACTGTTATGAATCGCACTGTCTTCGTACAAAAAAAGGATACATCATGCTGAGAGTCTTCTATGGTTTTACTTTTGATCAGCACCGGATGACTGGACAGCAAATTTACCATGCGAGGGAGTTTTTCGGAAAACTTCACCTTGATCTTTTGGAATCGTATGGGGAATCGGCAAAACCGGTGCAACTGGTTTCCAACATCATCGAAACAATCGACCTCCTGAAAAATAGTCTCGGCGAGATAGTGTGCACTGAGCATCCCGATCGTGAAGACTGGGAACTCGACCAATGTTATTACACTGAGAGTGATTAGTTAGCGTCAACCCTGTGGCTCGGAAACGTACACTTTTTACTCCGGTGAAGGAGGTCCGCCATGGTGCTGGGAAAAACCTGCTATCTTTGCGGAGCCTGGATTAGAGAGGATCAGACAGGCATTACCAGGATTCCGCTTTGGGCCACATCTAGGGAAAATGATATGGAACGTTGGAGAGATACAGATGCGGCCATGGCCTTCTTGAACGATAAAGATGAGATCGTAACTCTTTGTCTGAATTGTGCTCTCACTGCAACCGAGCGTTGCTGGGAGCGGATCCGGTCAACATCAGCTGATCCAGATGCGTAAGGTAGCTTGGTCCCGCCATGTGCTGACCTGGCCAGCTGCAACCGAAGGATTTAGCATCCAGCGGGTTAGCATAGGGCATAGGGCATAGAGCATGGAGCATAGGGACAGATGACAGACGACAGACGACAGCAGGTCAAGGTTTCAAGTTCCAAGTTAGGACCTGTTATGGGTTGTAGTTCTCCGAGTGACGAATAACGTTATGTACCGTTTCCCGTTCACCATTCACCATTTTGCGTCTTCTACGCCTTCTACGTTTTTAACCATTTGACCACTCGACCAATCGACCATTTGACTAATTCCCTGATTCTCTAGTCGACTATTTTCTAATTGACGAATTCCCTGTGAGCTGAATTGACCACTTCTACGGCTCTACGAATAAACGATCTGACCATTGAACGAACAGACTAATTGAACTGAAATTCTTAATCTTCCTCAGATCCTTCCAGCATAAAGTGGCAGACGGCAGGGTCATACATTTGTTCACACAATATCCGTTTGTCTCTCTCTTTCTTATAGGCCTCATCACCAATAATCGCATGCAAATCCAGCCGGGGAGAGTATTTGCTATTAGGTACAGACCTTCCCAATGCCTCGGCCATGGCGCGAAGGTGATGAGGAGCCGTTCCGCAGCAGCCACCGATGTAATTTAGACCCATCTCTTTGGCCTTCAGGGCGTAATTGGCCATTTCGGTCCTGGTTAGCACGAGAGGGTCGAGCTCGAGGGGAAAGGCAATGCGGCCCTGAAACTTCTGGATTTGGAAGTATGGCCTATCCGCTGTGCAGCGATAGGCCACTGGTTGAGTTGCCACAAAGCACGACACCTTCTTTCGCAGCCGTTCTGCCAGTGGAAGCATCTGTTCAGGGTCGCGAAAACAATTGATGCCTACGATGTCTGCACCCGAGTCTTCGAGCTCCTGGAAAGCATCTTCTAAAATCACTCTATCCAAGGTGCGGTCCAGCGACTTGAAGCCAAGGGTGATCATTGCAGGTTTTCCTGTCGCCTTGATTGCCTCGAGGGCAATTCTGGCTTCACCTAGATACTCCAGAGTCTCGGCTATGAAGAAATCTATACCGTGGGATATTTGATGCTCGATCTGCTTGTCAAACTGACGTCTCGTTTCCTTATGAGTGACCGGATCAGAGGGATCATAGATCCAGGTATTCGCTAGATTGCCGGCAACCAGACAGCCATATTCCTTGGCAACCTCGTTGGCAATTCGCACGGCATTACTGTTGATCCTTGCCAGGGCGTCAACTTTGCCAATATCTTTCAGCTTCTCCTCGTGAGCATAGTAGGTCAACGCTTGGAGAACCTGGGCGCCGGCTCTGGCAAAGTCAGTTTGTAGCTGTTTGAGGGCTTCGGGGTGCTCTATGGCAACCTCAGGGGTAAAAGGTCCAGCACTGACATATCCCCTTCTTTCCAGCTCAAAAATGGCTCCTCCGTCCCCCAAGACTATATCCTCTTTCAACCATTCGAGAATCATATAAAATCTTCCTCCACCACTTCCAAGGGCTGTAATTCCATAGACTTAAACCTTTCCGGTCACATCAAATTCGCCTTTCTCTCGAGTTTCAACTTCCAGGGCTTCTTTAAATTCCTTGTGGGCTTCCACTACTATTCTTTGAATCAGTTTCTCAGGCTCCGGATGGCCTTGAGCAATAGTAAGGAACAGTTTGCCCAGCAGCGGCACATACAGTCGATATGGCGACGGGAAGCTGCTTGCTACTTTAGCACTCGTTATTATCTGATATTCATCGCCTGTTCCCTTCATGCAATAGGAGGCTAGGTAACCTACAACCTCATCGTTGTCCACTTTACTCGCCATAGTTCTTAACAGTGCTTCCATTAGCCTGCTCCTTCCATTGCCATTGCGTCAGATCAGGGACATGTCTCCCTTCTTACTTCAACAAAAATCCTTGGCGTGCATTTACGTTCCTTAGGCTCTCCCATATTAGGTAAAGCCCTTGTATCTATTGAGACTCCTGGGTCCATTTCGCCACCCTGAGTCCACCTCAAATCGGTAAGGGGCACCATTAGCGGTTCATACCTTACCACAAAAGATGTTTTTCCTGTCAATCGGGAATGGCACCGTTTTCTCTGAAGGTGGAGAATGCGGAGGCCTACGAAAGGAAAGCCCCATCGACCTACGTTGCCCCCAGCTGAACTGGTTTCAGCCAGGTCTGCGCGGTAAATCGATGGAGCTAGGGCCATAGGTAGGTCTAAGACAAGGAGGTGTCTTTTCCTACCACTATATATTATATACCAGATCATCTATGTGACAATATCTAGTAGTAGTTTTGTTATCATCTCCTCGCACAGGTGAGTAACCTAAGGAAATAGAAAAAGGAAACTCCACCTGACTGACTCATTTGCAACCTTTCTCCACAACAGTGGTAGATCGTCGTTAAGTTACTTATCATTTGACAAAAACTTCCGTATCTTATAGTTTTTAAGATGAACTCCTAATGCGGAGTCAAACCGCTTGGATCCACTGGCGTTGGACTGAGACGGGAAGGCTTCTCCATCTAAAAAGAACCTTCGAGCAAGCCCTCTCGACTTGGCCGGGAGGGCTTTAATTCCTTTGTCTTCAATACCTTTCTCGAATCTATGAGCCTTTTCCCTCCCAGCCTCAGTGCGGTTCCGAGATAATGGTAAAAATAAAGACGTCCAAACTTTTTTCCAAAGTTGCTCGGAGATCATGAGTTAGTTGAGATCCTGGTATTTCTTGCTTCTCATTGAAAAATTGCTGTGAGGTTGCCATGAAGCGACAATTGAAACCGGTAGTCAATCCAAAGTCTCTAAGTGTCTCTATTCAAGAAAAAATTGACTGCATCCTCCAAGAAAACCACAGTTTGCTGCAAAGCTTGAACGACAAAACGGTGGAGGATTTTATCCACAGGATCTTGACGGCGAGAGCTATTTTTTTCTGCGCCCAAGGAAGGTCGGGGTTTATTCTTCGCTGTTTTTGCATGCGATTGATGCATCTCGGATACCAAGTATATTTTTGTGGCGAGACCGTCACACCTGCCATCGAGCCGGGAGACATGCTCGTCGTCCTCAGCGGCTCTGGAGAGACTCCCTCCACCCTTGAAGCGATAAAGGTTGCCAAAAAGCGAGAGGCTTTCACTTATGCTATTGTGGCAAACCTTAAATCCCGAATTGCTTCCTCTGTTGACAGATATATTCATCTTGCCGGGACTACCAAACTGCGTCGTGATGGTGAACCCCACTCTTTGCAGATGGGCGGCTCCCTGTTCGAACAAGCTGTTTTTATTTTTCTCGAGGCCATCATCTTGACCCTGCACCAGGAAAGACTGGAAAAAGTCGACAGTTTTTCTCCGAAACACGCTGTGATCGAGTAAAGAGAGGTAGAAAATGAAACCAATCCTCCAGTTGGCGCTGGATTTTGTAGACTTGAAAAGGGCTCTGAAAAATGCCCAGGCCGGCATTGCCGGCGGAGTTGACTGGCTCGAGGCTGGGACCCCTCTTATTAAGAGTGAGGGACTCGAAGCTATCAGACAGTTGCGCCAGCTGTTTCCTCAGGCAACCATCGTGGCGGACATGAAAATTATGGATACGGGGCGGGTCGAGGTGGAAACCGCTGCCAAGGCCGGTGCGAATGTTGTCGACGTCCTCGGCGCGGCCACTGATGCGACCATCCGCGAGTGCATCCAAGCGGGCAAGAATTATGGTGCTAAGATTGCGGTGGATATGATCGCAGTGGAGGACGTGCTGGCCAGGGCACAGTCAGTGGAGGCACTTGGGGCCGATCTGGTGACGGTCCACTGCTCTGTTGATGAGCAGATGGAAGGCAAGGACCCCTTTGCTATTCTGAGGCAGGTCAGCAAGAAACTGACCATTCCGGTGGGTGTGGCCGGAGGCATCAACTCTGAGACTGCTGCAGAGGCGGTGAAAGCGGGTGCCGCCATCGTCATTGTCGGTGGTGCCATCAACAAGGCCATGGACCCGGAACAGGCGGCTCGTCATATTCGCCAAGGACTCGACTCCGGTGAAAGCGTCAGCACCACCCTGTTCAAGCGGAAGGGCGAGGCTCAGATACGGGAAATTCTTGAACAGGTATCTGCAGCCAATCTATCCGATGCACTCCACCGTGGCGGGGTCCTTCAGGGTATTCGCCCACTTTTTCACGGCATCCGAATGGTTGGACGAGCAGTCACGGTGCGGACCTATCCAGGAGATTGGGCTAAGCCGGTCCAGGCCATCGATCTTGCCGAGCCAGGGGACGTTATCGTCATTGATGCCGGGGGTGTGGGTCCTGCCCTCTGGGGAGAGCTGGCCACCCATTCCGCTTTGCAAAAGGGTCTGGCCGGGGTGGTAATCGATGGTGCCGTGCGAGACAGTGATGAGATCATAGCCCTCAGATTTCCAGCCTTTAGCCGGCTGGTCATGCCAAATGCCGGCGAGCCCAAAGGATTTGGGGAAATTGGAGTGCCGGTGACAGTTGGCAATATTCGGGTGGAGTCCGGAGACTGGTTATTGGGTGACGGCGATGGTGTAGTGGTATTGCCCCGGGCCATCTCAGTCGAGTACGCCAACCGTGGCATGGACGTACTCGAAAAGGAAAATCGCATACGCGAAGAGATCAAAGAGGGAAGCACTTTGAGCAAGGTAACCGAACTGCTGCGCTGGGAAAAGAAATAAAAAATTGTTGCTAACATGAAAATCGTGGTTGTAGGCCCCGGGGCTATTGGTTGTCTATTCGCCGCGCACCTGGCCAGGGAAGGTAGTGCGGTCTGGCTGCTTGATCATCGTCCGGATCGGGCCAAATTCCTGAGTGAAAGAGGAATTACGGTGGAGTCTGAGAGAGGAGACTTCCATGCCCGGATGAAAGTGACGGCAAAACCAGCTGACACCAAATCAGCAGAGCTGCTGATCCTGTGCGTCAAGGCCAATAGTACGGCAGATGCTGCGGCCAGACTCGAGGGAGCCATTTCCCCCCAGAGTCACCTCCTGACCCTGCAAAATGGTCTGGGCAACGTGGAGAGGCTTGGCGAGTTCTTCGGCAACTCCCGAATTCTTGCTGGAGTCACCTCTCACGGTGCCACCTTACTGGATGTGGGACGTGTACGCCATGCTGGCTTCGGGGAGATATTGATGGGCCAGGCGGCTGACGCCAATCCGGTTCCGGAGGGCCGGGCGAAACTCCAGAATCTATCGGTCATTCTGAACAGGGCTGGATTGCAAGCTCAGCTAGTCGATGATATTGAAACTGTGTTGTGGAGGAAGTTGGTGGTGAACGTTGGCATCAACGCTCTTACCGCCATTTTGGGCGTGCCAAATGGTGAACTGCTGAGAATCCCCGACTGTGCCCATCTAATGAATGTTGCGGTGGCCGAAGCGGTGGAGGTGGCTCGCCATCATGGCATCCATTTGAACCTCCAGGAAGAGATGGAAAGGGTCAGAGGAGTATGCCGTTCCACTAACCTTAATATCTCTTCAATGCTTCAGGACGTTAGGCGGGAAAAGAAGACAGAGATCGATCAGCTCAATGGTGAGGTGGTCAAAATGGCCGCCGGCCATGGAACCACAGCCCCGGTCAATGAGGTGCTTACCGCTTTAGTCCGAAGCCTTGAGGCAGGATACCTCACATCTGAGCGATAAGTCTTTATCCCTGATAATAGGCTTTCAACGGTACACCGCAGTCACTACAACTAAGGAATCCAGAAAGGTAAAAGGCGGAGGTCGGAGCACAGGGTTCAGAGGACAGACGACAGCTTTTCAATTTCGGATTGCGGATTTGGGATGTGAGATGTGAGACGTGAAATACAGTTTACCGTTCACCGTTTACCGTTTACGCTTTGATGAACTGACTAATTTTCTAATAGCCGAATTACCTGTGAGCCCTGAGCTGTGAGCTGACTTGACGATTTGACCATTTGACAAATCGACAAAACAACCTGCAAGTGACGTATCCGAGTCAGGTGCAACTGAACCTTCTGAGCCGTAGAATCTTGTTAGTCGAACCCTCTACATCCTGTATCCTCGGCATGTTTTCTTGACGTGGGATACTGTCTGCAATGCTTCGGTTTCACCTCATCAATCCGGCAAATGTACTCACTCTTGTTAGGCAGCTTTCGCAACCAAGGACACCTTTTTACGTCCTCTCCGGTAATTGGGCTAATCCATGCATGATACCTGTCGTACGGGTTATTCGTTGAGGTGACAACAACCCACGCCAGAATGTCCTCCCTCCCCTCTTTCCTCCAAAGTTCAATATCATCGGGATGAAGAGAAGTGTAATAGGCTTCAAGGAGATTTAAACAACAATATCCGCACAGCTTACAGGTAAAATTTTTTGGCGGCATAGTGGCCCTTCGCTATCATGAGAAGGATACTGTTTCTCCAGACGTACACAGTAGGAAAATTCTAATAGGGAACGGCCTTTCCCTTCTCCCTTGCCTCCCGCCTTTCCAGCGCATGCTTGTAGATCACATAGTACTTGTTGATGTTGCTGACGTACCGCACCGTCTCCCGGCCTACCGTCCGCAGAACGGCAAGCTCCACGTTCCGGAACCAGCGATTGGGATCGAGATTCATAGCTACGGCTTTTTCCCGGGCCTGGCGGATCTTTGCCGGTCCGGCATTGTAGGATGCGAGGGAAAACCGCACCCGGTCCCGCTCACGGATCTTTTTGTTGCTGAAGTACCGATCTCTTAAAAAATCAAGATACTTGACCCCAGCATGGACATTGTTTTCCAGGTTGTCCACTTTGGCTATACTCACATGAGGATCGGCCGCCGTGGACGGTCGGATTTGCATGAGGCCAACTGCCCCCCTGCGGCTTTTCTTCTTAGGATTGAGTCCTGACTCCTGATAGGCCATGGCCAGAATTAGCCGCCAGTCGAAGTCGTACTGGTCGGCGTATTTTTTAAACAGGGGACGGAACTGTTCGATCTTCTTTCTGGTCTCTTTTTTGAGAGGGTTTTTGATCCACAGATTTTTCTCGTAATATCGCTCGAAGAAGATGTTTCCCAGAAGTGTCCCTTTGCGATGTTTCTGAATGAAACGATCCAGACTCTGTTTCAGTTTCGGATTGCTTTTCCGGACTGCCCAGGCGATCTTGCCTCCTTCGCGAAGCTTGATGTTCTCGTGGGCCCTTATATTGGGGAGCACGGCGGTCCAGATCTTGGCGATGTGGCTATCTGAAACGGTTCGCTCCATGGCGCCGGTGTTGATTAGCTCCAGAATATCCTCGGTCTCCAGACTTTCGTCGACCTCCACGATCTTCACCGGCCGCTTCTTTTTCTTTTTCAGACGGAGATTCAGTGAGGTAAGGCTCTCGTAGTAGCTGCTACTTTTTCGGACGAAGATCCGCTCGCCGGAAAGTCCCTCGGGGTCTTTTGCTGGTTTTATCTTTTTGTAGGTGACAAGAATTTCGTCGATGCCGGTCAAGTACGGCCGGGTGAAATTGACCGTTTTCTGTCGCTTTTCGGTTATGGTCAGACCAGCGGCAGCTATGTCACCATGGCCTTCCATCAGACCGGGCAGCAAACGGTCCCGGGAAACCGGTACGAACTCAAGCGTCACTTTCAGCTGGCCACGGCCGATCCCTCTATTGAGGTACTTTTCGTACTCTTTGAGCAAGGAGTACTCGAACCCGTGAACTTTTCCTCCCTCCAGGAAGAAGTTGGTCTTGTTCATAGTCGTCAGGACCCGGATGTATTTCTTTTCAAGCAAGGCGGGCAAATCGTCTTTGTATGTCTCAGAAAGGTGAGCGTCTAGCGGGTGATGATACTCTTCTTTGTCAGCAGCCCAAACCTGCCCACACAAAGATAGGCCTGTGAGCGCTCCTACCAGGATTAGGCCACACATTCTCTGTCTGGCAAAATGATATTTCATGCCCGTTTGGTGAACTCCCTGGAGGCGTAACCAGATGCCATTGTTACCATGTTTTTTTTGTCTGACAATAGAGGAAAGAAGACATCCTAAAATATTATACACGTACCAACGTCAGGTTTGAATGGGCTCTCTTATGTATTTCAGATAAATCCAAGGTATAACAGCTAGAAAAAATTCCCATCCCAAGGAGTCAGGGCAAGCCCTAGGACCACCATAGCTGATAAGGAGAACTGCCGCGCACCATCAAAAAGCACTCTTTACTACACCTCCATCCACCCTCAGGGCCGCACCGGTTGTTGCGGAGGCCAGCGGACTGACTATATAAGCAACCAGTGAGGCAACCTCTTCTGGCGTAGCAAAGCGCTTAATGAGTGATGTGGGTCGCATCTTTTTGAAGAATTCTTCCTCGAATTCCTCAAATGACTTGCCTTCTTTCTTCGCCAGTTCTTCAACAAAATCACCAACGCCACGTGACTTCGTAGGGCCGGGCAGAACACTGTTTACGGTAATCCCCGTTCCTGCAACGTACTCCGCCAGTCCTCGCGAGATAGCAAGCTGAGCGGTCTTGGTCATGCCATAGTGGATCATTTCAGCCGGTATTTGCACCGCGCTTTCACTGGAAATGAAGACGATCCGCCCCCAGTTACTGCTCTTCATGGAAGGGAGGTATAGACGACTGAGACGCACCCCACTGAGAACATTGACCTCAAAGAACCTCCGCCAGTCATCGTCAGGAATCTCCTCAAAAGCTAAGGGCTCGAATATGCCCAGATTGTTGATCAATATTTCTACGTCCGGGTACTTCTGCGCAACGTGCTCTGCAGTTTCTGCTCGCGAGAGATCACCGGCAAAGCCAATCAATTCACCTGCTCCTCGGGAGGCTAGTTTGGCTACCGCCTTGTCCACCGACTCCTGAGTTCTGCCATTAATGATGACTCTGGCCCCCTCGAAAAAGAGTGCCTTGGCAATGGCATAGCCGATACCCGCGGTGCTTCCTGTAACAAGGGACAATCTATCTGTCAGTTGTAAATCCATAGTGGCTCCTTGTGAGCAATTTTGTCCGTTCTTTGTTTCAGCAATGGTCGAACTACTGCTCGATAAATCGCGAGTAATACAAAAATAGTGGTGGTATTCTGCAATTTCTGCCTGAGTCTACATTTCTCTTTGACTGTCACTTTTGCCCAGTACGTTAATCAGTCCACGAGTGGTTTTCAACTGATAGTCCTCACTCTGATAGATAGAGGAGATGGACACAACTGCTGGTGG
The DNA here is from genome assembly GCA_022340905.1 of Deltaproteobacteria bacterium. GTDB lineage: Bacteria > Desulfobacterota > Syntrophobacteria > BM002 > BM002 > BM002. The sequence continues at coordinate 17,095 of JAJDNB010000147.1, forward strand.
TGGTTCGCTCAGTTTCAACAATTCACCTGTGTAGCTGGCAGCTATTTACCCATATTTTAAAATCTACTTTGTGAAATTCGGTCGACACATGGCAGCCATTAGGTTAGGATCAATTAAATGCGAGCAAAGGCAACCTTTTCGCTCCACGTTCTCCCAGCAAGACTCGGCGGAGATCAGGATTGAAAGAGTGAAACTGGTGAATGCGTTTAAATCTTTGAGGGGTCCCCCAAAAGCTCAATACTTTTTAGAGCCGAGAATTAAATGGTGAGTGCACCCTGATCCACAGGAAATAACCTGGAGCGAATTCTAGAATAATCTCAGGAGGAGACGACGTTATGAAAGTGAATAAGCTACTGTGGCCCACGGACCTTTCTGAAAACGCGGCAAGGGCTTTGCCACAGGTACAATCCCTGACGGAGAAATACGGATGTGAAGTGCACGTGCTCTATGTGATTCAGGAGTTGGCAAAGCATGAACCCTGGTACGGCGAATTCGACCAGGAACACCTCGAAAAGATATCCGTTTGGCAGAATGAGCAGGCCGAAAAGCATCTCAATCAGATTTGCGACAAGTACCTCCACAGTTGCCCGAGGTACATCCGACACGTGAGCTCAGGTGATCCCGCCACGGAAATCCTCAACTTGATCGAAGAGGAAAACATAGACATGGTGGTTATGGCCACCTGCGGAGGAAGCGGAACTTTCCCCTTCGGCAGCGTTGCCGACAAGGTGGTAAAACATTCACCGGTGGCGGTCGTGACCATACCGGTTTGCCCCGTAAAAGAAAACGAAGCCAACTAAGGTAAAATTCATATGTCCCTGAGAGGGGCATGGACTCAAGGCGAGCCTGATCGAATCGCGGAGAAAAAGAAAGGCGAGATAGCATATCGCTCTCGCCTTTCATAATTGATCTGGATGAGATAACTCTGTAGTTGGAATACCCCTTATCCGCCAATATTCCCACCAACCGCATGCTCCCAGGCCTTTTCCCATTTGAATCCTAATGCTTGAAGCTTGTTCTGAATCTCTTCTCTGGCAGGTCGCCACTCAGTGGGGCATTCCCTTTCCAACTGTGATATTCTGTCACTGAGTTCCTCCACAATGATATGGAGGTCGTTAACCTCAGAAACAACCTTCCCTTTATCTCCAGTGTCCGCCGTGTCTAATCGCCGCATTACATCATAGACTTTGGCTTTCCACCCGGTAAGCTCCACCTGCACATTTCGGCAATAGTCTTGTAGTTCCATGGCAAACTCCTCATATATTCGAAGAACACATTATGTTCTTTGTTCATTTGAGTGAAGATTGACTAACCCCTCCAACTATTCGATGGGCACTTTGTATCCATGCATCATATCATCAAAGGGCACATCAATATTCAGAAGACCGGATTCAAACTTGGCTTTCGCTTCTTGATGCTTCACCTTGTGTGCCAGCATAAAACACGTTTCGTATTTGAATCGATCTGCTTCTGCCTTGATGCAGAGGCCCTCTTTGCCCATTTCAAGCTCCACACCTTCTCTAGGTGCCCCGGCAAGATTTACTGAAATCTTCAAACCGGTGTCGTTTTCGTTATGAGCCACATCTATTCTAGGGACGACTACCCTTTTTTCTTCTGATGCCATGATGTCATTCTCCTTCCTTGCAGATGCTAGGGGCTGCTCCAAATAAAGCTTGAAAATCGCTCATACTGCCCCGTGCACTATTCTCACTTTCGCCTTTTGACAAAATACCTTAGTCGTATAGTAGTATATCTCTTCAACAGTGATAAGGAAAGGAGGGGAACCTCTGTTCCCCACTAGCTTTTCATTTCACTGTTTTCAGTTATTATGAACGTTAGCCGGAATGCAGGATTCTGGTAATCGGAGACCTGGCCATGATCCCGAATTTCCATCGAGAAAAATAGATGCAACCCAACAGCACAAACAACAAGGCAATTTTCCTTATTCTGGTTGTGATGGCTTTTCTCACGGGAGATTCCGCTGTTTTGGCGGAATCTCCATCTGTAATCGAGGTGGGCGATTTTTCAGCAGAAAAAATGATCGGCTCGCTCCCAGCCCACTGGGAACCTCTTTACTTCAAATCCAAGGAACAGCACACCGATTACAGCTTAGTTAGAGAAGACGGGCAGGTGGTTGTCAAGGCGTTGGCTGACGGCTCTGCCTCTATGTTGAGACGTAAGATCTCCATTGATCCCAAAGAATATCCTATCATTCAATGGCGCTGGAAAGTGGCCAACATTTTGAAAAAAGGCAATGTTTATCAGAAGGATGGGGACGACGATCCAGCCCGGATCTATGTCACCTTTGCATACGATCCCACCAAGCTGGGCTTTTTTGAAAACATCAAATACAAGCTCATCAAGGTACTTTATGGAGAGTATCCGCCCCTGGCCGCTCTCACTTATATTTGGGCTTCCAATGCACCCAAAGGATTGGTCGTGCCCAATCCTTTCACCGACCGGGCCATGATGGTGGTGGTAGAAAGTGGGGCAAAGAATGTCAATTCCTGGATCGACGAAGAGAGAGACATCTACGGGGATTACCGAAACGCTTTCGGAGACGAACCCCCCATGATTTCCGGGGTGGCGATCATGACCGATACGGACAACACCGGGGAATCTGCCACCGCCTACTACGGTGATATTCGTTTCCGCAAAAGGCGCCGCTGAAAAGGACGGACCCTGCAAATTTATTTAAGAAATAATCAAAAAGATGGAGAGTATGGCGAAATGGGATTTGTATATGGTTATGGAGGCAATCCTTGCGGTTACGTTGCTGGTTGTATCTTCGCAAGTGCCTTTGCTGCAGAATTTCTCACATCTGTGTTCTCATCCTGCAAAGCTCCAATCAAAGGTGCAACTGCGCGGGGATCCTTGATCTCTCCCAGGGCTTCGGCTGCCCAACTTCTGACATGTGTGTTTTTGTCCTTCAGGGCGACAATCAAAGGTGCAACTGCGCGGGGATCCTTGATCTCTCCCAGGGCCTTTGCCGCCCAACTCCGGACGTCCGGGTTCTTGTCCTTCAGGGCGGCAATCAAAGGTGCAACTGCGCGGGGATCCCTGATCCTTCCCAGGGCCTCGGCTGCCCCAGCACGGACATTTGCAACTTTATCCTCCAGGGCGACAATCAGAGGTTCAACAGCACGAACATCCTCAATCCTTCCCAAGGCCTCGGCTGCCGCAGCACGACCGCGCGATTTTTCACTCCTCAAGGCGGCAATCAGAGGTTCAACAGCAGAAGGACCCGCCTTTTCCAGTGCCCGTATTGCCCTTCTTCGGATATTCACATTTCTGTCTTCCAGGGCCTGAATCAATTCTTGTATCTCGACTGATTGTGAATATCCAATGACGGGCACTACGCAACAAGCCAATACAACAGCTAGCGTCATGTTCAAAAGAACGGATGAGGTGCTCATCTTATTTGTACGCATAGATATATCCCACGCCTTGGGCTCCATAAGGCAAGTAAGGGGCACCTGGCCAGTTTACATTATTTCGGCTTTTTACGTTCTATGGCGGGCTCGGTATCTACTTGCAACTTCAACGGTTTCTCCCGGTCATATCCCTTGGAAACATGGCAACTCATCATACAGGTCCCACCCGTAGGGGTCTTTGCAAATACTATACGAATATGAAAATTGGATGGACCGAAGGGCGTGGAGCTGCGAATCAGTCGTTCCTGGCTACTGGCATGAACGTCGTGGCAGGCAATGCAGGTCCGTCCCTTTTGCCTGGTGACATGTAGATAGTGGAGGTTGCGCTTGCCGTTACGAAAATTGGTCAAAGTGGTAAATTGCTCGTAAAATGCCTGGGACTTTTCGTGGCATTGGAAGCAAAGGCTATAAAGCTTGGGGTCATAGGGGTTGTAGAATTTATCAGGAAACTCGCGTGTCCAATGTTTTGTTAGGTTAGATCCATGAAATGCGTGACAGGGGGAGCACTTCCCCTCATTGATCACCCCGTGCTTGAAGGCTGAATTCTTTATCTTTTGGGGGATTTCCTCATGACAGCTGTCACAAAGCTGAATCTCCTGCGGCCCTTTCTTCACCAAGTGTTTGTATTCAGACGCATGTGGATTGTGGCAGGCAATACAATCTTCTGACTCCACTGGACCATGAAGGTATCTATATTCCATCTTGTCATCTTCGTCGTGGCAGGTAAAGCAAAGCCTGGCCGAGGAGGGTCCGCTTTCGAGCTGGAACTTATACGGAGATTGGTGGGGGTTATGACAGCTGATGCAATCCCTCTCCACTGGAGGATGAATGACCTTCTGTTTAAAAAAAGCCTTTTTTTCTTCATGACAACCCAGGCAGAGATCCAGATCGGGCTTTATCAGGCCAAAACGGGAGGTGGAGATACTCAGATCATGGCAGGACTTACAAGATCTCTGTGCAATCGGGGTGTGGACATGCGCAGCCGAGCCAACTTCGGCATGGCACTTGGTCGAAACACAAGACTCCCCCTCTTGAATGGTCGGATGGGAGAAAAGGGATCTTGCCGGTGGTGAAGAAACTTTTGTTTGTGACAGGGAACTCTTGATCGTCCCCTGAGATTCCTGGGCACAACTCGAGACCGGAGAAATAACCAGGAGCAGAAATCCTGCCACTGTAATCATTTTTGAGGTCTCAAAAAATCTTGAAGATACCCAACCTCTATTGCCACCCTGAGAATCTTTCATTCTCCACCTCCATCCATGCACGTCTCTGTGACCGTTTGCTACCATCAAACAGAGTCAAGGTGTTAAACGGTTACCTTTGCACCTCGGTGGTCTAAGGATCCGCCAACAAGGATGTCCAAAATTCCTCGGATCTATAGTTAATGTGTCTACACTCAATATAGCAGGACTGACTACAAAAAAGTTTGAATTATAGGCAAAGATTGCTTTTTACCTGACAATGAACTAAGGCGATGAAAAATTAATACGACTTATATGCGAACATATGCAGCTAGAGAAGGAACGGAAGGAAGAATATCGTAACATTTAGATCTCAACATGTAGTAGAATAAACAACTACTGCAAGTAACTCCTTCTGATAGAAAGTAGTATAGTATGGACGCGGATTCTGTGTCCAGTGCTATGAGAGGCTGGGGGAGAAAAAGGGATGGGAGTAGGTAAAATCTTGCCCTGTCACGGGTGCGTTATAGGAACCGAAAGACGGGAAGCGAGAGTGCTCAGACATTCTATGTTTTACTGGGCCATGGCCGCTGCGGTTTCGCTGCTCATCCTTTTCTTCCTCATGGGGTGTGTCGAAACTGTTTCTCAGAAAGCCACTCCATCACCTGAGCCTACAGCCCTCACAGGCTCAGAGATTGGGCCAGAAGGCTTTGCTGAATCCAGTCAACCTATGGTCAGAGTTCATTATCCTGCCGATCTGGCAGTTATGGAACTCAACCTCCTCAGTATTTCACTGAGCTTCCCTGAGGGTTCTGCCGATTTCATAGAAGTCGAGGTAAACAGCCACATCAAGGCGAGTGTGGTACCACATCGGAATTTCGCCTGCCTTTCTGTTCCCCTGGAAATTGGCCCAAACGAGATACATATAAAAGCCAAAAAGGAAGAAAAAATTGTAGATGAGGTTGCGCTCCATGTCTTTCGCAGGTCAGATCTCGTCGGTAACTATGAGAAGCCGCCGGCTGGCTTTAAGAAGGATTATTTCCACATGCAGGCCCGTCCCTTGTGTGCCACCTGTCATCATGTGTTGGAGCCCACAGCTGCCGACAAGGAGTTCATACCTATCGAGACCTACGCTGCTGAGGGGTTGAAA
>JAJDNB010000014.1 GCA_022340905.1 Deltaproteobacteria bacterium
CTTGGCCCGACCCTACTCCAAATGACTCACTCCGGCAACTTCCCGCTATTGCCGCTAACTTCCAGGGAATCTTTCTCAACCGGGTGTTGACTATCTCTGGATATTTGTAGCGGCACCGCGCTTTTGATATGCAGGTCGCGCTGGGGAAAGGCGATTTCGATCCCATTGGCATGAAAGCTGTCCCAAACCGCCAAGAAAACCGCATCCTTTACATTGCCAAGCCCGTTTTTTGGATCATTTATCCACACCCGCAACTCCAGATTGACTGTACTCTCACCAAATTCCCTTACGAGGCATTTTGGTTGAGGAGTTTTTAAAACACGACCGATGCTCATGGCGGCTGTCACGGCAAGGGTGGTTGCCATTTTCAAATCAGAACCATAGGAAATACCGAACGGTATGTGTAAGCGTACGAGGTTATCGTCGTAAGATAGATTTTCTATTTCTTGGGTCACAAAGGTTTCATTGGGTATGAGATGTAATACTCCGTCTCGGGTGGCTACCTTCACATACATTAAGCCAATATCAGTGATCCATCCCCAGATGGCACCAGCAGAGCTTTTCGCAAAAACGATCACATCTCCCTGCCGAATAGGTTTTCTCAGGAGCAGCATAAGTCCACTTACCATGTTGGATCCTATTTTCTGCAGACCGATACCCACAGCAAAGCCGATGGCTCCACCGGTAACAGCAATAGCCGCCATGTGGACCCCGGCTGCTCTTAGTGAGATCAAAATCACCATGGCCCCCGTTACACCTGTGGCAACTCTTTGGATCAACGTCCGGTCCGAGTAGGTCAGGTGGGAGGAAGTTGCCAACCAGTGGGCGATAAAGCGGTTAGCGGCGCCGGCAACGACCCATAACATAATGAAAACGACGATCGCTTCTATCAAACCCCAAAGAGAGAGACTAATGCTACCAATGCTGATCTTCATGCTGCCAAGCAACTCAACGGTGGGGGCCCACAATTTTGATATCCGCAAAAAGAGAAAAATGATGGAAACGACATAGACAAAACGGGACCAGAAAATGCTCTTTATGTAAAAAGATGCAAAGCGAATAACCAGTAAAGCAAGAACGAGGGCGAGGGTGGTACGCAAAAGTTCAGTCGGCATGGTGAGTTTTTTGAAGAGAGCCTGAAAGAACCAGACAAGCACCAGCCACAATACATACTTGAGCACAACGGCAAAATGGGCTGGGCTCAAGACAAACCGCATGTGGGCCTTAACCTTCTCGATGTCTTTTTCAAGGTGTTGTCGAACCTTTGCTGCGAAAAACCAAGCGATCAAGTAACTGACTGCAATGGCCCCCACTTCCATAAAGCCGACAGGAGTAAGGAGATTTGTTTGGAACCATGTAACCAGAGATGTCATGGACATCGAAATGTTAGTGAAGTGTGCTGAATTCGCCATGGCTCATTTCCTTTGGGGAATTTTATGATGAGGGGGTCTTTAATCCTGCATCCTCCATCATTTTCTTTATCATATCTAGCTGATTCTGCTGAAGTAGCAACTGTTGCCAGTGCGGAGAAACCTTTCATGTTAGGTCCTCTCATGTGATCCTCCAGGAGTTTGTTAGGATAGCATGATTAACTCTTTGGCTTGGCCAGGTTTCACCTTCTGAGATGGGATTATATGATTTTTCCGTAATTTGTACAAATTCTCCTGCAGGCTAATATCCGGATGCTATTTACCAGTTAATATCAAGGGAATCACTAGACCTGACCACAGGATCGCAATGAAGCAATGCTCAGCACCTCGATGCGAACTGCCAAATATGGGGGCAATATGTTGAGGATTGAAAGTTCACATCTCTTGCCAGTATGCTAACATCAGGGCAATTCAAGATATGAAAAGAAGATCTGACTTCGATTAAGATCGAGTTATATGAAGTTTCCTATTGGTTCGCTAGGACTGAACATAACATCCCTTAATTTACACTTTGCTGAGATTTAGACTGGTACAACGTGTTGAGACTAAAAAAGTGGAACCAGATATTCCGCTCTGATTTTTTACCAAGTGAACAGAAGTGCCAATGAAGAAATGGGGAGAGCCTCTTTTGTCCCTAGCTTTGCTGTTAGAGCTTATCTAATGTTCGTTCTATTGTACCGAGCACGGCAGATTTATCGACATGTTCTTTGGATGCCATTTTTTTCGAAGAGTAGGCGAATACTTTGAGGTTGAGTTCGTTACCAAACTTGACAATGTACTCGTCATTTAGCTCAGCTAACTGCACTTTTTGGCCGTTCACAAATGTGCCATTTCTGCTTGCTTTATCTAGGACAGTGAGTTTTTCTCCTATTCTTTCTATAATCGCATGGTGTTTAGAAACGGCTGCATCTTTGGGTACAATGTCATTGTCAGGATCCCGACCAATTCTTAGTCTATCTCCTTCCCTGAGAGTGTATTCTTTTAGCACGAGTTCTTTAAACCGCAATTCTAGTATGACCATGTTTTCCTCAGTCGATCCTAATTATCTCAGGTAAAGGCATCTGCATTGCTCCAGTTAAGTTTGTAGACTCTTCTGGAGAGTAAGTCACCGTTCGTTCAAGTATGCAGGAAATATGCCCGCTGATTTTTGATCTAATTTAAAAGTAGAAACACCGCCTAGAAATAAAAAAGCCCCCACTGACTTGGGCATTGAAGTCAATGGGGGCGGGGGTTAGGGGCAGCAGGGCTTACCTATTGAAAAAACCCACCATATGAGAAGAGATAATAGGAGCAAAGCCCTACCAAGCTTTTAAGTGGCAAACACCGTGCCAGTTTGTTTAAAGATGACTTTTTCATTTGTTTTTAGCTTGTTAGGCCTCATGGACTAACCAGCAACCTCTCTAAGACATGGTAAATGAGGTAATAGATGGAGAAAATAAATGCCCACTATTGTGAAATATCGTAACAAGTGCTTCTTGAGGTGGGCGGCTTGTAGGGGTAGGAGCGGAATGTGGACTACATCCCTTAATTCACACTGTTACCCTGAAAATTTTCGCACAAAATGTTAGGCTGATTCGCTAAGGCGCTGCGATTTTTCTACCGCACCACCTTAGCCGAACCAGCTGGCCTGATTAGAAGCCACGGTTTAGTTTTTTTGACTACGGCAATTTCTTCACAATTTCTGCAAACTCCTCCTTTGTGAATGCCTTGAGTGTTCTTGTCCTGACAAATCCCTCAACTCCCAGGGCCAGAAAGAAGGCCACATGCGCCTCATCACTGGGTGCTTCACCAATTGCTACATAGTCATACTCCCCTAAGACAACGTAAAAAGCGATAAACTTGCCCCCCATAGCTTCATAGGCCTTAATGCCATTTTCAATCCGTTGCGGGGCTTCCTTGATGTTCTTAATCCCATGATCAGTCAGTTTCAATAAGCCGATATAAGTTGGCATAACACTAGCCTCCTTTCTCCTCTCTAAGAATGTTTCAGGTAGATCACTGCTCTAGCAAATTACATGGAAGACAAAACGCAGAGGCCTCCAAGGAGTTGACAAACCCCTTAGAGGCTTCATATCGGCATCTTCTGGCAAACCCTCGACACGACTCCCTCCTAGAGGCTGAGGGCAATGTTTGCAGTAAGACAGAGATAGTCTGGTCCGAAAGAGGGCAGAACTGAAAGTATGATCTTTCTGAGATGAGTTAGAAAAGGAGATAGAACTGGCTTTAGATTAAGCGAGGGAAGCCCTTGCTGTCAAGCAAAAGCACTATCCTCAGGCTATTTGGTCGTGTGATAAAAACGGAGAGATCAGAGTGGAGATTACATCTCTTCGTTTACACTTTCGCCCTGGGACAACAACTACTAGGTGCGATCATGTGTTAGGAAAGGTGAAGGCTTGGGTTAAAGAGCAGAAATTAGATTGGGGATTGCAGAACGCGAAGCGCATGGCGCATAGCGATCAGCGAGAGATGTGTGAAAAGCGGGAAAGGCGAGAAAGGCAACCACTACTCTAGGCTGGGTATCCTTTCTCGCTTGTCCTGAGCAAAGTCGAAGGGCTTTTCTCGCCTGTCTAGCCTTTCTCGCACAATGCTAGGTTACGGCTTATGGCTCACTGCTTACGGTTTACTGGGCGAAGTCGAATGGGTCGAAGGACTCACCTTTTTCCTTTTTCACCTGTCCGAGTTGCAAAGAGAAAGGAAGTAGTGGTGCAGTGCAGGCGACTCGGAGAGTTCGGGATGGAAGGTAGTGACAAGGTGGTGGCGGTACTGCAAAGCCACTGGTTTGTCTTCATACTTCGCCAATACAGCGACATTGTCTTCCCATTCCACCACTTGCGGTGCCCGGATAAAAACACCTTCCTGTCGAATCGGCGACCCGCCAGGCAGGTTGAGCCCGAATACGGCTATGAAACTCTCGTTCTGGCGGCCATAGGCATTTCGACGCACACGGATCGGCACCAGGCTAAGGCTTTCCTGCGGTGGGTTCTCCACCTCCTTGGCCATGAGAATGGAGCCGGCGCACACACCCCAGACAGATTGCCTCTCGGCAAATGTGAGGATAGGCTGCAATAGATTATTTTCGTGAATGAGCTTCAGAAAGGTTGTGCTTTCTCCGCCGGGGATGATCAAGCCTTGGCAGTTTCGAAGTTCCTCGGCAGTGCGGACGCTCACTGCTTCCACACCCATGCTTTTAAGCTTAAGGTGGTGGGGCTCCACCGCTCCTTGCAGTGCTAGAATACCGATGGGCATTATTACCATCCCCTTACTGCAAGACGTTGACCTTCTGCCAGCTCACCGACGGACAAACCGGACATGGCCGAGCCCAGTCCGCTGGAGATCTTAAGCAGCTCTGCGGGCTTGTCATAGTAGGTTACCGCCTTGACGATCGCCTTGGCCCTTCTGGCGGGATCTTCCGACTTAAAGATACCAGAACCTACAAAGACTGATTCAGCCCCCATTTGCATGAGCATGGATGCATCTGCCGGCGTGGCGATGCCGCCGGCTGTAAACTTGGGAACTGGCAGCTTACCGTGCTCATGGACAAAACACACCAGCTCGTAGGGTGCCTGAAGACGCTTGGCCTCTGCCATCAATTCCGTGTCGTCAAGCTGAGTAACCGTCGCCATCTCCTTGTTAATGGCGCGCAGGTGGCGCACAGCCTCAATTACATCGCCAGTTCCAGCCTCACCCTTGGTGCGGATCAGAGCTGCGCCTTCACCTATTCTCCGCAGGGCTTCACCCAGGTTCGTAGCACCACAGACGAAGGGAGTCTTAAAGGCAAACTTGTACACGTGATTGTGAGGATCGGCAGGGGTGAGGACCTCACTCTCGTCAATAAAATCCACCCCTAACTCCTGAATGATCTGGGCCTCGGCGAAGTGGCCGATGCGCACCTTCGCCATTACCGGTATGGAAACAGCCTTCATGATGCGGTCGATCATTTCCGGATCGGACATGCGGGCCACACCGCCGTCACGGCGGATGTCAGCCGGAACACGCTCCAGAGCCATTACCGCGCAGGCGCCTGCATCTTCTGCGATCTTTGCCTGGTCGGCATCGACCACATCCATGATAACCCCACCCTTCAACATTTCAGCCAGTCCTACCTTGAGCCGGAAGCTCTCACTGTTCCAGTACGTCTCTTTATGCATGACTTCCTCCTGTCATGACCTTGTCCTGATCAGAGGACATTTGATGGTGATCTGCAGCCGCAGACTGCCATATACGTTCAATACAGTTATTTTAACTCTTTCGAACCCTTGAATCTTTATTATTACCACGAATGGGCAACGCAGCATAGGGCACAATTCAGCAGACAGCTTGCAGCTGACAGCAGGCAGTCAGCGCTGCGCGTCATTTGCCTTCGGCGTCATTAGGTCACTACGCTGCGCTGTCATTGGTTGTAAAAGGTAGGATCAGGTTTCAGGTGTCAGGTGTCACATGACATTAGAAGCTCACGGCTCATAGCTCACAGAAGTTGGTCAATCGGTCGATTGGTCAAAAGGTTAATTCGTAGAAATCGTAGAAGGCGTAGAAGGTAAGCGGTCAATTACTTGCCCATTTGACCAATTTCCTATTCGACTAATTGACTAAACGTTAGGGATTGTGGATTGCGGATTTAAAATCAAGGAGACAGGAGACAGGGGTCGGAGGTCAGAGGTCGGAGGTCAGAGGACAGCAAGACAAATCGTCAAAAGGTCAAATGGTTAATTCGTAGAAACCGTAGAAGTCGTAGAAGGTAAATGGTGAACGGTCAATTACTTGCCTATTTGACCAAGTTCCTATTCGACTATTTGACTAATTTCCTAATTGACCGGCTACTGGATTATTTGATTTATTTTCCATTTTTTTCTCTAACCAAAAACTAACGATGGCCTGAAAGGGAATTACCGTATATATTTTCCCCAGCTGAGTAGACAGGGTTCGACACCGCTTATTTTGGGTAAACCTGGCAGGGAGAAGAATAGCCATGGCAACAGCAAAAAAAGCAAGGGCTAAGAAGCCGACAGTCGAGACGAGCCGCATCGGGCTCGAGGTGGAAACGCTAAAGCGAGCTTTCGAAGAGAACCTCTTTTACACTCAATTCAGAATTGCCGAGGTGGCAACACCCAACGACCTCTACATGGCTCTGGCTTATACTCTGCGCGACCGCTTGGCACACCGCTGGATCAACACGGTTGAAACCTATCTAAAAGAAGACGTCAAGGTTGTCTGCTATCTGTCGGCAGAGTTCCTCCTGGGACCCCATCTGGGGAACAATCTGATCAACCTCGGCGTGTATGACAGAGCGCGCCAGGCTTTAGAGGAGATGAGGTTTGACCTCACTGAGCTCATTGACCAGGAGGAGGAGCCCGGCCTGGGCAATGGTGGTTTGGGGAGACTGGCCGCCTGTTATCTTGACTCTCTGGCTACGCTGGAAATACCGGCTGTTGGATACGGTATACGTTACGAGTTCGGCATCTTTGACCAGGAAATCCGCGGCGGCTGGCAGGCAGAAGTTACCGACAAGTGGCTGCGCTTTGGCAACCCTTGGGAGATACCCCGATCAGAGATCACTTTTGATGTCAACTTTGGCGGACACACGGAAAATTACTACGACGCGGACGGTCGCCTTCGGGTCCGCTGGTATCCCGACAGAGTCGTCAAGGGCGTTGCCTATGATACGCCCATTTTGGGTTACAAAGTAAACACCTGCAACACCCTGCGTCTTTGGAAGGCAGAAGCATGTGAGTCCTTTGACTTTGAGGCTTTTAACGTAGGCGATTACTACGGTGCAGTGCACGAAAAGCTCTTTTCCGAAAACATCACCAAGGTCCTTTACCCCAACGATGAACCCATTGCAGGCAAGCAACTTCGCCTCGAGCAGCAATACTTCTTCGTGTCCTGTTCTCTCCAGGACCTGATCCGCATGCACCTTCTCAGAGGGAATAGACTGGATACCTTCCATGAGAAGTATGCAGTGCAATTGAATGATACCCACCCTTCGGTGGGCGTAGCCGAATTGATGCGTCTTCTGGTGGATGAGCACGAGATGGATTGGGACAAGGCCTGGGAGGTGACCCGCAACACCTTTGCTTACACCAACCACACATTGTTGCCGGAAGCTCTGGAGAAGTGGCCTCTGCATTTGTTTCAAAGCCTTTTACCGAGACACCTGGAGATTATCTACGAAATCAACCGCCGGTTTCTCAATGAAGTTCGAGTGAAATATCCTCGCGACGGGGGTATAGTCTCACGCTTATCGCTCATTGAAGAAGGCGGGGAACAGTATGTGAGAATGGCCAATTTGGCATGCCTGGGCAGCCGAGCCATCAACGGAGTTGCAGCACTTCACACAGAGCTCCTCAAACAGGATGTTTTGAGAGACTTCTACGCACTCTGGCCCGAAAAATTCAGCAACAAAACCAACGGGGTCACGCCGCGAAGATTTATGGTCTTGAGCAACCCCCACCTCAGCAAACTCATCTCCGATAGGATTGGTGACACCTGGATCAAGCACCTGGATGAACTCAGGAAACTTGAGGCCTTCGCGGACAACAAAGAATTCCTCAACACATGGCAGAAGGTGAAACTCGAGAACAAGCGAACCCTTGCCAATATCATCAAGGACCGCACAAACATTCTGGTCAACCCCGACTCCCTTTTTGACATCCTGGTGAAGAGGATTCATGAATACAAGCGACAACACCTGAAGGTGCTGCACATTATTACCCTTTTCAACCGGATCAAGGAGGACCCATCACTCCAGATTACCCCCAGGACCTTCATCTTCGGCGGCAAAGCAGCACCAGGCTATTTTATGGCAAAGCTGATCATCAAGCTCATCACTTCGGTAGCGGCTGTGGTAAACAGGGACCCTGATGTGGCAGATCGACTGAAGGTGGTCTTCTTCCCTGACTTCAACGTGAAAAACGCCCAGCGCATCTATCCGGCCGCCGATCTTTCAGAGCAGATCTCCACTGCCGGCAAAGAGGCCTCGGGTACCGGCAACATGAAGTTTTCCATGAATGGTGCCTTGACCATCGGGACGCTCGATGGCGCCAACGTCGAGATCAGAGAGGAAGTTGGAGAGGAGAATTTCTTCCTTTTCGGGCTAACAGCCTCGGAGGTTCAGAAAGTAAAATCTCAGGGCTACAATCCCCAGAAATACTACAATTCCAACCGCGAGCTCAAAAAGGCGATCGATCTCATTTCCTCGGGCTACTTCTCTCGAGGTGACGGTACTCTGTTCAAAGCGCTGGTAGATTCGCTCCTCCACCACGATGAATATCTGGTCCTTGCCGACTATCAATCCTATGTTGAATGTCAGGAAAGGGTAAGCCAAGCTTATCTGGACAAGGAGCGGTGGAACAGGATGTCTGTCCTAAACGTGGCTCGCATGGGAAAATTTTCATCGGACAGATCCATAAGTGAATACTGTGACGACATCTGGAAGGCGAAGCCCGTTCCGGTAACCCTACATGAGGATGAGCTATAGGCATGGGGCATGGGGAAGAGATTTCGAATTTCGAATTGCGGATTGGGAATTTAAAATCAAGGAGACAGCCCTTCGACCCATTCGACAAGCTCAGAGCTGGCAAGCTCAGGACAGGTAGGGCATAGAGCATAGAGCATAGGGCATAGGGTCGGCCGACAGACGACAGAGGACAGACGACAGCAAGCAGAACTCAGAGGTCAGATATCAGAGGTCTGAGGTCAGGTATAAAGCTGATCTCTGATCTCCGACTTCTGACCTCTGCGATAAACGGTTTCCACGATTTGAACGATTTTAACGGTTTGAACGGTTTCAACGAATCACCGTTTACCTCAGCTTCCTACCGCAAGAGTGCGTTTTGCACGATGCCGAGACCTGTATACACTTGTATAGCGGCCAGGATCAACAGGATAACATTGTTGACCAGATGCACTACAGGCAGGATATTTGATTGATCCCGGCGGCGGTCCAGTCGTCTACCGGTAAGGTAGGTTATGAGAAGAACTGGAAACATGATCATGCCGATTCTGAAATGCAGACTACCCGTAAAAATCTTTCCGTAGGTCAGGTAGGTCACAGTCAGTCCACCAAGCGCACCCAGGGCCCAGACGGCGACAACCACCTTGCCGAGCATGACGTGGCGGTTCCACTTGAAGACAGTGTGCTTGCCAAGATGTCTCGAGGCAAACCTTGACAGCCCGAGTGTCAAAACGTAAAGCGCAAGAAGTGCTGTCAGTGCTTGTGCGATGGGATGAATCCAGAGTAGCATGATATCTCCTTTTCTTGTGTCCTTTCATGGGAAAACGGGGCACGTCGTTAAATAACTATATAACTTCAATTTCGGATCATGTAGCATTTTTTTAATTGGTTGCTCAGAAAATTAGAAAATTATTAGAAACCTTAGAAGTCGTCCAGTCCGAAGGTCAGAGATCAGGCGTCAGACGACAGCAAGTCAAATCCCGTGAGCATAGGGCATGGAGCATGGAGTTTAAAAACAAAAAAAGTTCCACTTCCCCTGGAATCGCGGCTAAAAGCCGCTCCCACAGTAATTAGTCGATTGGAGAATGAGATAATTGGTCAAAAGGTCAAAAGGTTAATTCGTAGAAGGTTAACGGTAGACGCTGAATGGTCAAAGCGGCCAAGTAGGTACTACCCCCTTTCTCCTGCGGCGAATGGTCCCAATTTTGCATTTCTTTGCGGCCATACTGACAGCATCGCTTTGTAACGATGGTTGATGAAGTGGTTTTTCATCTGACGGGCACCAAGATTTAACAATGAAGGAGTGGGTTATGAATGATGTGCTGAATAGGAACCTTTTCCTCGTCAAAGAGCATGTTGGAATGTTCAAGGCAGCAAATAACTATGACATCTATGATCCCGACACCGGCAATATTATCATGGAATGCCGAGAAGAGCGCTTGGGAACCTTAACGAAACTGTGCAGGTTTACCGACCTCAAGCGAATGACTCCTTTTGACATCCAGATAAGAAGCCCAGAAGGAAACCAGGTGGTTCGAGTCACACGAGGTATTGCGGTTCTCCTGTCAAAAGTCAACGTACTTGACCAACATGATCGCCCCCTGGGAGGTTTCAAACAGAAGTTCTTCTCCTTAGGCGGCGCTTTCAATGTCCTTGATGCAGACGACAACCCCATTTGTCAGTTGAAGGGCAAATGGACTGGCTGGAATTTCAGATTTATGGCCAACGGGGTCGAATTTGCCCATGTCACCAAAAAATGGGCGGGCATAGGCAAGGAATTCTTCACCAGTGCAGACAACTACGTGCTGAAGATATCCGAATCAGTCCCTAAAGACCATGTTGCTCGTCAGCTCATACTGGCTGCAGTCATGTGCATCGATATGGTGCTCAAGGAGTAGAGGAAGCGAGACGGGAGGTCGGGCCCTTCGACCCATTCGACCCATTCGACTTCGCTCAGGGCAGGCGAGACGAGCTTAGAACTTAGAGGTCAGAGGTCTGAAGTCAGAGGTCCGAGGGCAGCAGTTCAAGGTTCCAAGTTTCAAGTTTCAAGTTAGGACAGGTTATGAAATGGAGTTGCCGTATAACGAATAACGGATAACGAATAACATCTCGTACTGTTTACCGTTTACCGCTCACCGTTTACGCCTTGACGATTTAACTAATTCCCTAATTCTCTAATTTTCTAATTACCTACCGGTTCACCATTTACCGCTCACCCCATATTTTGAAAATCTGTGAATTTTTAAAAACGGAATGACACTCCAGTCAAGAAATAATGTGTGCTCAGAGGAGTCTCCACTTTCACCCTGGTGCGGGGTTCAAACCCAAGAATCCATTCCTCCGTTTCGTCTTTATACTTAATTTTATAGTGTGTATAGCGATACTCCCCAAACACACCGAAATTTTCGTGGAATTGCCACAAAAGACCCGCCCGAAAGTCCCATCCATTTTCGAAACCCCAATCGGAGATTTTCTCCGATACTGTCGGTCTAAAATCTACGTCCATATCATAGTAGATTAGGCTCGGACCAACAGCCAGGTAGGGCTGAATCTTGCCGTCTGGATAACTATCACTAATCAGTAAAGGGTATCGGAGCATAAGTAAGAATGAAAAGGGAACTATGGAGAAGTCAACTTTTTCGGAATCTGCTTGGAAATAGGACACATCACACGCCACGCCCAGATAGGGAAAAAGATATGGATAGTAGCCAAGTCGACCTCCAAAGGTAAATGAGGTATCGTAGCTTGTTTTGCCTGAAGCGCTTTCGTCAGGAAAGTGACTCTCAACCTCTATCTTTGAACCGTCAGTAATTGCTGCCCCGAGGTAGAGATCCGTGAAGAACTCGGCTCGTAAAATGGCAGGGAACGCGCACAAGAGAGCGAACACAGTAACTGACAGGAGCAGTTTGTATCTCACCTGCCACCCTCCGTTTATCCTTTAACGCGCACCGCCCCGGCTTATTGTTTAAGTTTTAGCATAGCGGCGATACCGGCATGGTCAGAGGGCCAGAGGCCGGAGGGTGTCTTGTCGCTCTGTCGATTTCCCGTCAACCACATCGGAGAGGGCAGGAACTGTGTATCTGACGCCGGACGCGTGAGTATCAAGTCGATACGCTTGAAGAGTTCTGACTCGAAATTGCTCAGATCTGCTGCTTGACAGCAGGTGTCATCGGGACGCGCGCCGATCTGGGTCCAGACATCCGTGTAACCGGCACTGAGCATAAGCTCATAGGACAGAGTGACGTCCGCAGGGTCCGGGGACGAGTTGAAGTCTCCTGCCACCACCAGGGGCAAGGTTTCGGAGGCCAACGCCCCAATCAACTCCTGAGCCTGAGCGGCCTGAATGAGGTTGACAAAAGACCCTGGATTACTCTGGTCATCCACCTCCAGATGCGTGTTTACAAACCGGTAGGTGCGTCCTTGGTACGTCAGTTCCGTGGAACCGTAACCACGTACGATAAGTACCTGCACAAAGGGGTGGAGAGGATCGTCCGTAGAAATCCTAAATGGCAGCAGAACACTGTACTTGTGACTCTCTGCATCCTTCCCTATCTCAACATCCGATCTCACCAGGATCACGTCACGATCTTGTGCACGGACATCGGTGGGCAGAGCACCATCTGCGGGAACACAACCAAGTCCCGGGACCATTACGAGATTCCATGAGGGGAACTCGAAGTCCGACTCGTTGGCAACAGCAGCCTCGACTACTCTGTATCGTAGACCTCTTACTTCCAAGGCAGCAAGCAGAAGATCCAGGTAGTCGAACGTAACGTCTTCAGCATCTGTGATAAAAGTTATACTGCCGTCATCATTTTCAGTAAAGTTAACGAACTCGCATCCAGACTGATCACATGCCAGAGAGTTCGATAGCTCCGTCTTGATGAGATATACTTCTTGAAGGGCGATCACCTCGGGCTGCTTCTGCATGATTTCATCAGCAATGGCCTCCATCCTCTCTGGGGGGTTGGAGGCAATGATATCTTCAAAAAGCTCGTGCACCGCCTGCAGGGGCCCGCAGGGTGACACATCAGTGACCTTGAGGATGTCTGCGCCTATATAGAGGTTTTTGGTCATTACCCGGAGTTGGTCCACCCGTCCTTTGTTTGCACCTTTGCCAGCTGCCCATACTCCACTCGCGAGTACAACGCAGAGTAACGAGATAAACAAAAAAAGTAGAGATTTTCGCATCTTTTCCTCCTTTCTCACTAGGGCTATAGAGCTTTAGGTTGATAATTTACAACTTTGTCTACAAAGCACATTGAGTGACCTGTATGGATAGTGAAATGCCATGATCAGAGCTTTCTGTTTTTCCCTGATTACGCAAGTGCCATTCCAAACAGGGCAACGGGCCTCCCTTTTAGCATCACACCATGGATGACAAGTCGAATTCGACCTGGAATCACTAAACATAGTTGAGCAATATTAAATACTTAAACGAGGAACTTTTGGTAACGAGCGCAGGCTAAATATTCATGTATAGTCTCTAAGTAAGGAGATAATCGGTAGAGATATGCGGCTTGAAAGGGTGCAAAAAAACTTGACGATTTCCTTGGCGGCTCCAGTTAAATTTGAAAAGTCAATTACTTATGGAGAAGCAAGCTATGTTTACAATGCAAGAAAGATTGCAGTGTCATTGTGCGGTTTGTTTTTTTGGCTTATCTTCTTTGAACATTGGAAGAGATCCGCTAAGGAGACAGGGGTCAGGAGTCAGAGGTCAGAGGTCGGAAGTCAGAGATCAAATGAAGGATGGAAGTTGTATTTTACTCTTTGCGCTATGCTCTTTGCGCTATGCGAATGTCTACCGGCCACTGGCTACTGGATTCTTTGACTTCGAAATGCGGGCTGATGATGTGAAGGGGGGTAGGACATAATAAAAGGGCATAGAGTGAAGGATTGCACTTTCCTTCATGCTCTATGCCCTGTGCTATACTGCCTGCAAGCCCTGAGCGGAGTCGAAGGGCTGCTTGCTGTACCTTACGGTGTAACTTCGAAATCGAGACTCTTCAGGACCTTGCCGTCTGCGTCCAGTACATCCACACGCCAGGCACCAAGTTCATGTGCCTGAATGATCTTTGAGCTGAAGGTTCGCCAGCTGGCTGCATTCACCGCCAGCTCCACTCTGGCCCGCTCCGTCCCGTCAAAGTACCACACATGGGTTACATGTGTCGGAGACTCGGCACCCATGATTTGGGTGAAACAGTATAGTTTGCCCACATCGACCGTGAAACTGTTGCCGGAGTCCACAGGTTCCCGATCCACCACATCTTTACAGATAGCTGCCACAGAAACCGTTAGCTCTGGGGCCATCTGCTCCTGCATTGCAGGTTCTTGCATCTCCCCAGTGGGTTGCTCTGACTTCATGGCGGGTTCTTGCATCTGGCCTGTGGGTTGTTCTGCCTTCATGGCAGGTTCTTGCATCTGGCCACTAGACTCCTGGGCCTGACACACACCGTACAAACCGATAAACATGACTGCCAGGATTA
Organism: Deltaproteobacteria bacterium; assembly: GCA_022340905.1. GTDB lineage: Bacteria > Desulfobacterota > Syntrophobacteria > BM002 > BM002 > BM002. The sequence goes on from JAJDNB010000014.1 coordinate 14,367, forward strand.
AAACGGGAATAATTAGCTTCTTCATTTTGGTGACCTCCTTGTTTTGGAAGTTTACCTATAACAATTCGGGGCAAAATAGCACAAGTTGGAATAAGTTTGCAAATCATTAGGCACAGGTCAGTTAATGATTGGTCAAATGACGTGAGCATAGGGCATGGAGCATGGGGCATAACGCGCAGCGATCAGCGAGAAATGCGGGAAAAGCGGGAAAGGCGAGAAAGGTAAATGACTTTCCTGGCTAGGCACCCTTTCTCGCTTTTCTCGCCTGTCTAGCCTTTCTCGCGTACTGGCATCGCTGTCGGCTGCTAGTTGGCTCCTGGTTCGGATGGGAAAAGGTGGATGTGGGAAGAATCGAAGAGGAGGTGAACGGTGTCACCAAGGCGGAGTTCCTCGTCACTGCTCAGCACCAGCACGTTGCCGGCCCCGGTGCGCACATGATACAGCAGTTCCCGACCGAGAGGCTCGATGGTCTCTATATTGCCTGCCAGAGAGATTGATTCGCTTGTGGTAACCATGGAAATATGTTCCGGCCGAATACCCATGAGAGCCTTCCGGTCGACCAGCCGCTCCAGCATCCATGCCTTGTCTTTTGGAAGCTCTGATTTTCCGTCTGCGTAAGTAATTACGGCAGCGTCACCCTCTTTATTTATTTCCGAGGGTATCACGTTCATCGGTGGCGAACCAATAAAGGTGGCAGCAAAAGGGGTCTGAGGGCGGTTGTACAGATCATCGGGAGTACCCACCTGAACGAGACTACCGTCTCTAAACAGACCTATTCGGTCACCCAGAGTCATGGCCTCAGTCTGGTCATGGGTGACGTAGATGGTGGTAATTCCAGTATCTCTTTGTAACCGTTTAATTTCAGACCGCATATTGGTGCGCAGTTGGGCGTCCAAATTGGAGAGAGGTTCATCCAGCAAAAACAGGTCGGGATTGCGCACCAGGGCCCGCGCAATGGCGACCCTTTGACGCTGACCGCCGGAGAGTTCTGCTGGCTTCCGCTCAAGAAGATCATCTATGCCGAGCATGTCCGCAGTATTTCTCACCGGCTCATCGATCTCCCTCTCCCTCGCTATTCTCAGAGGAAAGGCAATATTCTCGAACACATTGAGGTGGGGGTAGAGGGCGTAGCTCTGGAAGACCATGGCAACATTTCGCTCTTTTGGAGAAAGGAATATCTTCCTCTCGGGAGACGATACGATCCTGTCGGCGAAACGGATTTCCCCCGCGGTAGGCCGCTCCAGGCCTGCAGTCAGGTTCAATGTGGTTGATTTACCACAACCACTCGGCCCGAGGAGAATGAAAAACTCGCCCTGTCCAATTTCCAGGTCAATGGACTTGAGGGCCTCCACCTTTCCGCGAAGGGTATAGAAAGTTTTCTGCAGTCTCCTGAAGGTAACATTCATTGCTTGACCGCTCCCCGGGTTAGCCCCTGAACAATCCTTTTTTGGAAGATAAGGGTCAGAATGACCACTGGTATGGTAGTGATGGTTGCCGCCGCCATAATCTCTCCCCAGGGAATCTGACCGTGGATACCCTCAAAAAGCGCTATTCCCACTGGAATTGTCCGGGAGCGATAGTCCACGGTTAGCATCAAGGCGAAGAGAAACTCATTGAAGGCGAAAATAAATACGAGAAGCGCGGTGGAAAAGACCCCAGGGGCTGCCACTGGGAGAATTATTTTTATGAGCGTTTGAAATCTGGAAGCACCGTCAATTCGCGCCGATCTGTCCAAATCCATGGGCACCTGGGCAAAATAACTCACCAGTATCCACAGGGACAAAGGCATGGTCCAGGCGATATAGGGCAGGATCAGGCCGGCATATGTGTTCACCCAACCCAAACCTGACATGATTTTGAAGAGATAGCTGATCAAACTTATGGGGGGAAACATGGACAAGGCCAGAATGGAGAGGAGCAGGACCGTTTTGCCCGGCAGAGGCAGCCGGGTCAAGGAATAGGCGGCAAGAGAAGCAAGAAAGACACTGGCTACAGCGGTAACCGCTGAAATGATCAGGCTGTTTCTAAGATAGGCCATAAAGTGGGCAGACTCCGAGAAAATGACCGCCGTGAAGTTTGCCAGAGTTAGAGTAAAAGATTTTGTGGGCAGCAAGAAGTCAGGGTTGCCGCTCAGCGAGGTAAGGACCATGTAGATAAATGGAGCCAGACAAAATATACTGGTGAGGCCTGCAGCCGCTGCTAAAAGTATTTTTTTGAGTCTCTCTTCTCTCATTTCAGTTCTTCACCGAAGCGAGCCATTTTGATGTAAGCCAGGGAAAATCCCAGGGCGACAAAAAAGAGCAGCACACTGATGGTAGCGCCATAGCCGAAGTCCCCGGCAGCATAATAGGTGTAGGCAAACAAGGAAACGGCATCGGTACTGCCTCCAGGGCCGCCCCCGGTAAGAACAAAGATAACGTCAAACACCCGAAGCGCATCTACGGTCCTGAATAGAAGCGTCACCACCACCACCGGCTTAAGAACTGGCAGGGTGATCTTGAAAAACCTTTGCACGAAGTTGGCCCGATCCACCTGGGCCTGACGGTGGAGATCCTCATCAATCGCCGCAAGACCGGCAAGCAGAATTATGGCAGCAAATGGGGTGGTCTTCCAAACATCGGCTAAGACAACAGCAGCAAATGCACCCAGGTCCGTGCCCAACCAATTAACCGGCCCTACCCCCAATAGATGGGTAACATAATTGGCAACACCGTAGCTGTAATTGTAGATGAGCTCGAAAATACGACCGGAAACAGCGGCGGGAATGGCCCAGGGAATGAGAACCATTGCTCGCAGTGCTGCCCTCCCGGGAAATGTTTCATTGAGAACCAGGGCGATTATCATGCCGAGGGTGACCTCCAGAGGCACCGAGACGAGTACAAAGAGAGTGGTAAAGCGCACAGAATCCCAAAAACCACCGTCCCGAAAAATCGCCAGGTAGTTATCGAGGCCAACAAATGCAGTGGGGAGATAGGGGAGATCCCGCTGCAGGCTGTCCAAGAAAGTGCCTAAAACCGGCAGCAGGATCAGGGCAGAAATAAAGATTACAAGTGGGAGTAGAAAAGCGCAACCACTCAGAAACTCTCTGTCCAAAAATGACATTTTGGACACACGATCGAGGGCTGATTGTCGAGAGCCATTTCTAGTTGTCATGCGATTTCTTTAAGCGGCTACAATGGCATCACTCGTAAAGATAGCCATCTGCATCAGAATATCAGAAATTCCAAATCACAAATCACAAAGATCAAACAAATCACAATGACCAAAATCTGAAATTCCAAACATTTTTGGTGTCTTGGTAATTGAATATTGGAATTTGAAATTTGTTTGTAATTTGGTGCTTGGAGTTTGGGATTTAATTTTTTCTATCTTCCACCATTCTTATGTTTTCTCCTGGCTCCTGTCTCCCGGCTCCTTCGATTCTTTACCTCAGCTGATAGCGCGACAGCAATGCCTCTATTTCTCTATCGGCTTCTGCAAGACCCATTTGAGGTGTAATTTTGTCGGCCAGGACAGCGTTTATCTGCTTCTGAGCGATGGCCGAAATTTGACTGTAATAGGGTACGAGGGGCCGCGGCCGCGAATTCTGAAAAACCGTCGTGAGCTCTTGAAGATGTGGCGCTTTTTTCAACACCTCCTCGTCTCTGTACAGATCCTGCCTCCCTGGATTCCAGCCCAGGGTGAGAACCATCTCCTTTTGGGCAGCGAAGGAGGTGACAAACCTGACGAATTCTTTGGCCGCACCTTTCATATCAGAAAAAACAGATACCCCTATGTGAAAACCTCCCAAGGTAGACGCGCTTGTGGTCTTCTGAGGACCCGGAACCGGGGCCACCCCTGTTTTGCCTCTGACCTTGGAGTCCTCTGCCTCATGCAATGACCAGGCGTAAGGCCAGTTTCTTTCGTACAGGGCTTTCCCTTCTTGGAAATAAGTGCGCACTTCCTCCTCCCGCATGGTCGTGTATGTGTTGGGTGGCGAGATCTTGTCTTTCCAAATCAGATCGTGCATGAAGGAAAGAGCTGATTGGTTCTCCGGCGAGGTGAGGTGAATTCCGGATCCATCTCGAATGAAACCACCTTTGCTGCCGGCGAACTCCATAAAAACGGTAATGAGACCCTCGTATTGGGCGCCGGTCCAGACGAATCCATAGAAGTTCGGGTTTGTCGTGCGCATCTGCTCCTGGACCTTGTTCGCAGAGGCAAGGAGCTCACCCCAGGTTTTGGGTGGGCCATAAAGCCCGGCCTGTTTTAAGAGGTCCTTGCGATAGTAGAGAACCCCGCCGTCCATGTACACCGGCAAGGCAATGAGTTTGCCGTTTACGGTGTCAACCGACTGGATTACCGTTTGGAAGAAGGGAGTGGGATCAAAGTCCCCTCCAAGAGGTTCCAGCCAGTCTGCATCGGCAAAGAGTCCTACCCAGGCAACATCCATGAGAAATACGTCAGGATCGCTCATCCCAGCCTTCAGGGAGATAATGAGACTCTGACGCTGGTCGTCGGTATTGCTGGGTTTGCGGAGCATCTCCACCCGAATGTTGCTCTGTCGCTCAAATTCACCGATGACCTTTTCCCAGTAAACCAATTCATTGGGAGCCCCGCCCACGGCGAATGTGAGTTTTGCTTTTTCTCCCTGGTTGCACCCAACGAGAAGGGACCACGCGAGAAGGAGGTAAATTGCTTTTTTTCGAAGGTTCATCACTACGGGTATTCTATCAAAGGAGGGAAGATGGTTGAAGTCGTTGAAATCGTTGAACTCGTTAAAATCGTAGAAACCGTAGAAGTCGTCCGGCCCAGATGTCAGAGGTCGGAGATCAGAGGTCAGAGAAAAGCGATTTATAGGCTGGGCTTCACCGTATAACGTATAACAAGTAACGGATAACGTTATATACCATTCACCGCTATCGGTTCACCCTACCTACGGTATTTCCTCTCCGCCGCGGAAGATGAAGACATATGCCTGGTAATTTATGTCAACAGTGAAATCTCCTCCCCGTGATCGTGCGTATTCGACCCAGCCAGGTTTGCCCTCTACGCAGCAGTCAACATCCTGCGGGGAGTATCTTTCTGCGCTCCTGTCGAACCAACTCAGAAGCATGGGCTCATGGTAAAGCTTCTTGGCAAGGTTTCTGGCAGCATCATGAGCACGCTCGAAGTCCAGCCCCGATTCATCAAGCAGCACATAAACCGGATTGGGCAGCATCTCCCCCTTTGGGATTTCACATGCTTCCATGGACTTCACCCCCCTTTTATCCGCAATTTAGGACAAATAAGCATAACACCCACTTGGGATGAGGACAACACTCTCTTCCTGTCATTAGCAAGCCTCATCTAGATAACTACTACATAAGCTAGTAGAATTTCAAACAGAAAATGGACGCTTTGCCAGTAGTCTACATGTGTGTCGATTAAAGTATAGAGTATCAAATGCAGGTGGGAACCATCGGGGGGTGGTAAAACTCGTCAGGCAGCCTCCCCAAATGGCCGATAAAAGGACAATGAATCATCTACAGAGACGAATTTTCCATCACAGCGCTCGCTGATAGTATTTGCTTTTGGGTATAAGACACATCCAGATACTACGCCTTATTCTGTATCTTTCAACGCTCTCGCATTTTGGACATTTCTTGTTAATGACCAATATCGACATTTCTGCACCATTAAGCAGGAGTTAGTTCTTCTGGTGCGGACTCCTTATCTGGAATGAGGGGAAAAACCCATTTGTCTCTGCAATCTTTACTGCAAAACAGATGGATTGCACTATCTGTACAGTGCGTCATGTTTTCTTCGATTCCTTCGAATACTTCCATGCAGTTCATACAGGCAAATCTCATGGCAATGAAGCCTCCGTCTGAGGAGTCCTACCAGTTAATAGTTCGATATGCCTAGAGGAGCAAAGGCCATGCCATAAAAATAAATTTCATATTATTATTGAAATTACCGGTGGTTATCTCGATGCTCAGAAAAGCAAACCCAGGACAATGTGAAAGACACTTCCCCAAATAAGGGAAAAAAATTTCCACTTCCGACTAAAAAGACAAAAACAGCAAGGGAGAAAGCGAGGTGGGTAGCATGGAGGATGGGGGCGAACTATGCATCCCATCCCGTAATACACACTCTGCACCCTGCGACCCTAACCCAACATGTGGGAGATATTCCGAAGTATCCATAGGTGGATTAAGGTTTATTCACTCCGTGTCAGAAAACCAACGAAACTGTTTGCCCCGTCATCTGTAGCGGCGACTTAGCCAACGCTACGCCCACTTCTTGCCCAGTTCGTCGAGTCCAGAGCGCCCTAGTTCATCAGGGGTCATTACAATATGGAACTGCACGTCAGCGTTGAACGAGAGAAACCAGGGTTCCGCATAGACTGGAACCTGCGAAGGCTCCCCCACGTCCACGATCATGATGGCCCCCCGCTGGCCGTTATACTCTGTGAAATAGACTGACTCGGGCTTTGTCTCTTCCAGAATACGCCTTATCTTTTTCCCAACACTGCCGTCCCTGACGGCTGCATTGAACTCGCGATGAGGAAGTTTTACATGTAGAAGCATTCTCATTTTGATCTCCCTGTATTGTTGGCCCTTTCTCATCCAATAGAAAGTGTAATCTTATTAACTTCCAGTAACAAACGGGCAATCCACGGTCAATACGAAAAACCACTATTGCTGTGGGAATTTCGTACAAAAGAAGTGAAGGCAATCCTTCTAAATACCTCCTTTAATTTGTGCTTGGATGGATTTCATTATGGCGGCAGGGAATGCTGAACATCTGTGTCCTGAGAAGGGAACCAGAACACTTGCCACATTGGGTTTAGGTTGGGAGGCGGTCCACCCCTTGAAAGAGAGGACCTGCCTCCCAACCTCACGTTAGGCTTTTTCGACTCGGAGCGACACAGGTGTTCCGTGGCGCACTACATCTAGAACCGCTGAAAACTCTGCCAGTTCCCTAATCTCCTCAGGCGAGGCATCTGATTTAACCTTGAAGGTTACACTGATGTTCTGATAGCCCTTACGCTCCTCGTCGCTCACTTCGAGAAAAGCACGGGCGTCAAGCTCACCCTCTAGTGTCGATTCTAATGACTCAATGGTGATGCCTCTGATAGCGGCTTTGTAGATAATGGTACTCGTCAAACAGCCCGCCAGTGAGTGGAGCAGATACTCCACCGGATTGGGGGCCCGATCCTCTCCCAACAGAACAGGCGGTTCATCGGCATCCACTACAAAGGTTCGATCTTCCGCTCCATGTTCCTCGCCAGCACCGTAGAACCCTTTGATTGTCGTCCGGTTGTAACCACCCCAATCCCAGCGATTGCTGGCACGGAATTGAAATTTTGCCAGTTCCGCCTCTTCCTTCACCGCCTGAATGGTCTCCTCATATTCGGTCACATTGATCCCGTTGGTGAACATCGCTTCAGTTGCTTTTGCTTGCTCTTTCATGACGTTCCTCCTTGTTTTTATGACCAGCCACTTTTGCGGCCGACGAGTTAATCACTCTCTTGCCCTATAGACTAATATTTGCCCCGGCCTACCGTAAGAGCTAGAATGGCCAAAATAGGTTGATTCGTGCCAGGGGAGAATAAAATGACCAGTAACAAAAAGCCCATTCACGTTAGTCTGCTAGCGATTCCTGATGCCATGCTCTCAACGCTGAGCAGCCTCTACGATGTGCTCAACTGCTTTGAGCTACTGGGCACCTTTGCTGACGGTGTGCCCAACGAGAACCCTTTCCGGCCCGAAATTGTCGCACCCACCCGGGAGCAAACCTCCACAGCAAGCGGCTTGCCTGTCACTGCCCATCGCAGCGTGGACAAAATAGACCGCACGGACATCATCATCATTCCTTCTATAATGGTAGAGGGCGGTGAGTGGCATTCCGGGCGCTACCCGAAAGTGGTAAGCTGGCTGTCGGAGATGCACGCCCAAGGCGCCATGTTGTGTTCAGCCTGTTCTGGGGTTCTGCTGCTTGCAGAGACAGGTCTCCTCGACGGCGGCGAAGCCACAATTCACTGGGCCTACGCCCGGACCTTCCGGCGGAACTTTCCCAACGTCCGCCTTCGCCTCGAGAAGGTCCTGGTGGTCACGGGGGAGCGTCAGCAGTTTGTCATGTCGGGTGCATCGGCGTCATGGCACGACCTGGTGCTCTACCTGGTTGCCAGGCATGTGGGTCCGCCGGCGGCACAAGCGATTGCCAAGTTCATGCTTTTGCAGTGGCATCTGGAAGGACAGGCACCTTACGTCGTATTCGAGAGACCAACAGACCACGGAGATGCTGTTGTTCTTGATGTCCAGCAATGGTTGGACGATCATTTCTCTGTTGCATCTCCAGTCGATGAAATGGTCAAGCGGTCTGGCCTGGCGGAGAGAAGCTTTAAGCGCCGTTTCAAGAAAGCAACGGGTAATACTCCCATAGCATACGTCCAGTCCCTGCGGGTTGAGGAAGCCAAGCGGAGGCTAGAGAGAACCGGCGCGCCGATCGACGAGATCGGCTGGAATGTGGGCTACGAGGATCCGGCCTTTTTTCGTCGTTTATTCAAGCGGATCACAGGGATTACCCCGGGTGCTTACAGAAGGAAATTTCGGCTGCCGGACTTTGCTGTCAATGCAGCCAGTGATGTACAGCAGGCAGCGGGCAGCGAGCAGTTTTTATAGGACACAGATTTACACAGATATTTATCTAAACAACAAGCCACAATCTCAGGTCGATTCGTCGATTGGTCAAATCACGCAAGCATAGAGCATAGGGTCAGACGACTGAGGACAGCAGGGTTACGCGGCGAAAAAGGCGGAGATCGGAGGTCAGAGGTCGGAGGTCAGAGGGCAGAAGACAGAGGACAGACGACAGAAGGTCAAATCGTCAATATGTCAAATAGTCAAATGGTTATGAATGACCACGATGACTAATTAACTATTTGCCTAATTTCCCAATTGACCAATCGACCATTTGACTAATTCTCTCATTCCCTAATTCCCTACCTGCTTGTCGCTTACTGTTTGAGCAGCATCAGAAGCCGAATCCAATATGGATTTGGGTTCCGTAGGGAGAAACAGAAAGCCCAAAGAGAGAGTAGTGGCCATAGCCGTAATAGTTTGGTCTGTAGTTATATCTATAACGGTAATAGGGGTGCCTCGCATAAGGGTGATTGTAGCCGTAGAATCTGTGGTTTCTGTAAACCCTTTGGTAGTGACTTCTGTTGGCCTTTTTGTACACACCACTGTGACCGGAGCGATAGTGGCCATCCCGTGCCTTCGCAGGAGACCCCCAAGCGACCAGAGAGATTGCCAAAAGAGCGGCTATTATAATCTTAGTAATGTTTTTCATTTTCATCCCCCTTTCATAACTATTAATCGGATGAACAACGAAAAAGGTTACACCTTGATCAAGAAATTTTACCCAGCTCTAAGCCAGGATATTGCAGCTCGACCTTGAAGGAAAAAGTAGGGATAGAAGTATAATATATGGATTTTTGGGAGATGAATGCGGATTTACTATAGTGACGAATAACCGATTTAATTATTTATTTTCAGCCTTCTCAAAATGCCTGAGGGGCCTTGAAAATTTTACTGCAACTCCTTCGTTATCCCCAGTGAGTCTGACGATTCGTGCTGAACCTTGAAGGCCAATAGTCTCCTCTTGGCCCGAGAAACTGGGTGGAATAAATAGGGTTAGGATTATCTGATCGTGGAGTTGGAAGGCATGCAAGTCATTGAGCCTGATAAAAGCTCCACAGGGCCCAATGTTTTCGGTGACTCCGTCGATTGGAAAATACACCCCCACCTTGCAAAACTTTGCCGAAAAGTGGCGGTTCAATCTCACAGTTTTTCTACGTTCAGCGAATTCCCCTTGAAGCTGGGTACTATCTTGGGCTGCATCAGGAGCGGCACAATAGCCTTGCTCTTTATCTTTATGGGCCTTAGCTTTCATAATCCATCTCAAGAAAAGAATGAAAAAGATTTCAGGTTCTCTTTACTAAGAATAGTCAAAATGGCTTCAAAAAAGTTCCATCTCGCCAAAGAAAGCTCCCACTTACCCGCCCAGTGAAAGCCGATTGGAGTCATCGCTAACATTCAGATGACATCCCTTGCTTCACTATTTGTTCTAAAATTTCAACTCAAAATATAGCTGGTTGGTCTCAGGTGGCCAACTGTTCAAATGATATCATGCTTAGACTTCTCAGAGAGCAGTGCGGATTCTAATTTGGTGACCCACCTGGACGAAAGGCCCATTCCAACTTCTTCTCTTTTCTTTTGATTCTGTCTTACCGCAACTGAAAGGTGGTTATGCACGTCTTGCTGTCATTGAACGTTTCGATCGTACCCTTCGCACTTCGATTCAATCCTTTGATTTCCAGTTCGATCTTGCGGTCCCTCGGCAGCCACAGTTCAAAAAAACCATTTCGCATGGTTGAAATTGTCCTATCGACCAAAACATTTCCCTTTTGATCAACAGCTTTTACCTGAAACTTCTTCTGGACCAATTCCCCCTGACAGGAGGACATGTAATGAATCATTCAGCGATGCGTTTGATTTATGTAGGGAGCCACCGCCACTACCATTCTGTCTTTTGGCAGGGGAATCCCTTTGACTCTCTTGTCAGGGAAAATAAATATTACCCCCTGCGGGGTAACGTAGCTCTTGACCTCCTTTCTGGTCCACTTCCATTGGTTAGCGATTTCCATTGCTTGAACGGCATCAATGTTATCCAGTGAAACATATGCTGATTTTTCATCGCCTTTTACGGCATACGCCGGAAGCGACACGCTCATTCCCCAAAAAACAACAAGGAGTATCATCGAATATCTCATCTTTCTCCTCCAAATCTTTTGACCATTCAGTTTTGCCCTAGAGGTGATCAGCAGAACATTAACATAGTTAACCTTCGTGGTTAAATGTAGAGGCTAAAAAACCTCATATCATCAGCGCATTTTAAGAAAATTCACTTGAGCTTCTTAGTCAAGGTGAACACAGCAGAATTCCCTAGTTAGTCGATTGCATGAGAAGGTACAGATCCGCTTTGAGCCAGATTCCCTGCCGGTTTGGCACAGATGGTTGAAGACTGACCGTTGAACTCTGCACCTCAATGCTTACATTGATCGGAAAACAGGGTCAGATAAAGAAGTATTTGTTTGAATCCCAAAAGGACGACGAGCAGCTCAAAGGAGAAATGTCATGAAGTATGCTTTCACCCTTTTTTTTATACTGGCTATGGTGTCCACTGCAGATGGTGCCGGGGAGTTCGTCTCTTATGAAGTGGAGGGAAAACCCTATGAGGGATATTTTATCAGTCCTTCTGCCGATGCCCCACTGGTACTGCTTATCCATGACTGGGACGGTCTGACTGATTATGAGGTGAAGCGTGCCAACATGTTGGCCAAAATGGGGTATACGGTTTTTGCCGCCGATTTGTTTGGCGCCGGAGTTAGACCGACCGAGGTTCAGGACAAACGTCAGCACACGGGTGAGCTGTACCAAGACCGTGCTAAAATGCGCGCCTTGATACAAGCTGCACTGGCAACTGCCGAGTCCAAAGGCGGTAATGTCCACAATGGAGTGGCAATGGGATACTGCTTTGGTGGAGCTGCCGTACTCGAGTTCGCCAGGTCAGGGGCAAACATGAAAGGGTTTGTCACCTTTCATGGTGGACTGAGCACACCAGCAGGCCAGGATTACTCGAAGACGAAGGGAAAACTGCTCATTCTGCACGGCACAGCAGACAAAAACGTCACCATGGATCAGTTTGCCAAGCTTGCCGTCGAGTTAGAAGAAGCAGGTGTTTCACACGAAATGATTACCTACGGCGGAGCACCACACGCCTTCACTGTGTTTGGACAGGAGCGGTATCGAGAAGATGCCGACAAAAAATCATGGAAACGTTTTTCGGAATTTCTTACGGAGACACTTGATTGACCACCCTGTACGTTGTCAATTGCTCCCTACTTCGGGACAGTGGCTGATGGCCTCGGCGACAGCTCGCATGTGTGCTTTTTCGGCCTGGGCAATGGAAAGAAAAGCACTTTTTGCCTCCTCAATCTCAGTCTGTTCAGACATGGTGCGGTAGAGATCATAGGCGCAATACTCGATATCCAATGCCATCTCCAACAGAGTGAGGCAAACGTTTTCCTCTATTGTTTCCAGCCGCCGCAAAACATCTTCCAGACGTTCGCCCCCCTCGAGGACTTCTCCCTTGAGTTCGCTGAACAGGGAATCGAATGGTGGAGGCTGAGGCTCACTCTCCTTCCAGAACCGGTAGATAATCTTGGCGTGATCCGTCTCTGCCTGACCCAGATGTTCTATTGTCTTTGCAAACCGTTCTCTGCCAAACTTATCTTGAACACAGGTGTAGAATCGGTAGGCACCTTTTTCCAGATCCATGGATTTGAAAAGGAGTTCTGCAAGCCCCTTCCCTTTGTCAAAAACCTCCACCTTGGGAAAACCAGGAAGCGCTTTTCCGTCCCAGGCCATAATACCGCCGGCCAGGTTGTAGATCTTTTTGCCCGAGACTTCACCTTCGGCGGCCAGGGCAGACGCTGCTCGGGAGCGGTTGCCACTTCGGCAGTAGAAAATCATCTCTCTATCTTCGGGCAGTTCAAGCAGCCTGGATTCAAGTCCCATGAGGGGTATGAGATTCGCTCCCGGGATGTGACCAGCAGTGTATTCCTCCGGTTGGCGAACGTCTATGAGCAAATAGTCGCTCTCCTTCTTCTTTTGCGCGTACTCTTTGAACTGCTCGGGTGAGAGTTCGGCAAACCCCCATTTGTTCTCCATAAGAACTCCTCTTTAAGTGCGGGCAATGATTTTACCACAACGGTTCCAAATTAGCTCTTGGTGCTCTCTGTTTTGGAGTGATTTTCACAAGAGAGCTCTCACGGGGATGAAAAGTGGAAGGCCGTTCCGATCAAAACTGATAGGGGAGACCTGGTAAACATTTTTACGGAGCTGCTGCGAGGTCATGGGCGATTGAAATCAGGAATTACTAGCATCATTTGGGAGTTTCAGGCGGCTGCTTAAACTCTTTCTGCAGCGCCTCTTCAACAGCTTGCCGGTGGCAAACGTTGCAGAGAAAGTAAGTTCCCCACGGAATGAAATACTCTCTTCTGCCTTGCTCTACGTGAGAATAACTAACCTCACACTGGGCACACTTTGTCTGAGAGTTGGTTTTCATATTGACTCTTCCTCACTCTCAGGTCCTTCAAGTTCTCGGACCCTTTTTAATGGAAGGGGTAATGAAAACTACTGGCCTCAGCCTACATCTTCAGCGCAGTCCTCGCAGATGACGATGGTCTCGCGCCCCTTGAAGCCCTCCACTTTCACTTCGTACCTCTCCAGGTAGACCGCATCACTTGAAGTCTCACCTTCAGGCTGTTCGACCTGAGCGTAGAAGGCCAATGCAGGAAGCCAGCGTTTGCACAGGTTGCAGTGAAGCCTGAGAGTGTTCAAGCTTTCGAGCTTTTCTTTCGAGACCCGGATAAGACTGCGGCTGTGGATTCCATACTTTGCAGATGACTTATTGTATTCATGAATTTTACGAGTCTTTCTAAAGGCCATCAGGTTGTGTACCTCCTTTAGCGCTATCTGTAATTATCACGACAATGAAGATTCGAGCTAGTTGTGTGCCTCAAGCAAATGTTTGGTCAAATCTTTTGCCGATTCAGGCACATTGCCAAGCGGACCGGCAAGAGCAAACAGAGCGGGTTATGAACAAAAAAACCCCTCGACTCGGAGGGGTACCAGGCCTTTCTTTGCTCCTTGTGAGCCGCATCGTTCCACTTTGGGTCTGGTTTTGGCACCTTGGCGGCTAGTCCAGGTTGCCGTGACAGTCATTGAGCCAGTTCTCTCGCGTCACTCTCAATGCTATGTTTGTCGACTCCGCTGCGGAGACCTAATAACACCCTCCTACTACAATGAATAGGCCGTTGTTGGCTGACGAGCCTTTCACGTACCATAGATAAGAAGTCCATGTCAAATAGCAATTCGGAAAGATCCTCCCAATTCTGCCCGCTGAGTTCCATTCCACAGGGTAATAGGAAAATTAGGTGATCACTGAAGGGCGTTTCCCGTGCGGATTTATGCCGTCGTTCGTTACCAAGACCTCTTTGCTCCCGAATATTTCGAGATAAGCCTTGAGATTATCAACTTTAAGGGAAATGACGATATCCTCCAGTTCATTTTCACTGAGAAAATCACTTGCAACACCTATCAAATGTTTTGTCTCACCAGTTGGTGCTGAAACATGAAACATATATCTACCCAATGTGGCGTCCCATACGTTCTCGACAACGCACCCAGGAAACAACTCTGTTAAGTAGTTTTCGATTGCTGACAGTTTGTCCTTTTCGGCCATCCAGTCGCCTCCTGATTTTCTGGTTACGTGGAATAATCGTCAGCGGGGCAAGCAAGACAGGTGGTGGGACTCCGCAATCCCTACCCGCCACCACGTCCGACGCCGCGCCCGCCATGCGAGCAAGGCGAGGCGGGCGGGCTCAATCCGAATCTCTACTTTTTTTCTATCTCTCGCATTTTCAAGCGCAAATAGCTATCCTGAGCTTCGGGGTTTTCAGGATCTACTTCGAGCACTCTATTATAGGTAGATAATGCCTTTTCGGTCTTGCCGATCTGCTCATAAAGCCCGGCCAGGTGCATTAAATAGCTGGTATTTTTTGGCGCCAGTTTTACCAGAGCCTCAAATTGGTGAATCGCCTCCACCAGAAGATTCCGTTTTTCGTAGGAAACGGCGAGAAAATATCGAAGTTCGGGTTGCTCAGGCAGCTTGCCCACGGCGCTAGCAAGGGTCTTGGTCATCTCCTCGTAGGCCTCCAGTTGATCGTAAAGCTCAAATGCCTTCACATAGTAATGCCAATAGTTGGGGCGTAGTTTCATAAGCTCTTCTAGAACCGCCAGTGCTTTGCGGGGTTTTTTCTCCTGACGATAAATCTCCACCAAATATTCTCTGGCGTCAATGTCCTTTTTGTCCAGTTTCAATACCGCTGCGAATGCTTTAGCAGCCTGGTCGTATTGCTTCATTTCATAGTAGAGGACTCCTTTGTTGTAGTGCACTACCTTGTTGTCGGGTGCCAGTGCAGCTATGGCCTCGTAGGTAGCCGCGGCCTCCTTGTCCATTTTTAATTTCTCATAGATGTCAACCAGCGCCAGATGTGCCTTGAGCGATTGGGGATTGTCCTTGATAATCTCCTTGAGGGTTTTTATTGCCTGTTGATCCTTTTTCCTTTTTTGGTACACCGCTGCCAGACGCATTCTCGCATCTACATCCTTAGGTTTTTCTTTGAGGTAGGTGAGTATGCTCTTTTCTGCCTGGCGATAATTTCCAACCCTGCTATAGGCCTCACCTAAATTCAGCTGGATGAGAGGGTTATCAACTCCACCGGCCAAGGCTCTTTTGTAAAATTCTATGGCCTTTCGCCACTCTCCCTGCTGACCATACAGCGTACCAAGGTAAGCGTAGACCTCCGGCTGGTAGGGTTTTGGAAAATCATTCAAGTTGGTGGCGAGGAAAGAGGCCGCTTGCTCTGGATTTCTTTTCGCGTTCAGATATGAAATAAATCCGTAAAATGGTACTTTGTCGTTACCGCTTGCTTCGATGAGTCTGATATAGGAAGTAAGGACTTGCTCGGTCTTGCCCGCCTTCTGGTAAGCTTCAACCAGTTTTTGCAGGATGGATGCGGTCTTGCTGGTGGCCGCAACCTTTTCATAAGTAGAAGCCGCCTTTGCCCATTCGTCCTGTTCAGCGTAAAGCTGGGCGAGATTTGTCAAAATCAAGGCATTGTGCGAGGCCAAGCGAGCGGCTCGTTCATAGTAGCGCAGCTTCTCTTGAGGACTTGTTGCCTGTTGCGCTTTGAATACCCAGTCTTTCGCTAGAAGTCGTACGACCATGTTGAAGTGACCAATGGGCTGAGATCCCGATATTACCTCCACCACAGCTTTCAAGGGTTTTTCTTGATCGAAATCGGGCCAGAATTTCCTAATCTCCCGACGGCCCTCCAGCAGTTCATTAGCCGGAAACTCGCTGGAGCTCAGTCTCAAGCCCCAGTTAAATCTGCCATCAGTGTGGATGTCATCGACTTCGACCACATCTGCCGGGTTTACCACCAGGGTGCCTTCAGCTGGCACGGTGTGTGAGACCCCGTTTACAATTAAATCAACTGAAATGAGCTTGCCGGGCACGGGGAACATGTCTCGGAGGGCGGTGTAGGGCGCAAAGACAACAACATAAATAACCCCGGCAATAACGCCCGCGAGCATCAAGAGCACAATGGACCATTTAACTTTGCGAGAAATTGTCCGACGCCTCTCTCTCGCCTGCAAGGCCGCGAGCCGTTCCTGCTCCAACCGTCTGATAGGAATCCTCTTTCGCGTTGTTTTATTCTGCATTCGTAGATCTATTCCTCTCTCACATCAGCCCCACAGCCTGCCTCAGAGCTCGCACTTCGCTGGCTTTAAGTCTTCGACTTTTGCCTGATTGCAGGTTGCCCAGGTCTATTGGGCCTATCTGAGTCCTGCGCAATTTCAGCACCGGACATCCAACAGCTGCACACATTCGTTTCACTTGATGATTGCGCCCCTCCCTCAAGGTTAAGGTGAGCCAGGTTGCCTTGTTGTCATGTTCTAGAACACGCAACTCTGCAGGCGCGGTCACGCCGTCTTCCAGCCTAATTCCTTGCTGTAACCGGGTCAAACCGTCTTCACCTGGATGACCGCGCACCTTTACCATGTAGGTCTTGGGGACCTTATATCTTGGGTGCTGTAGCCGGTGAGCCAACTCGCCATCATTTGTCATCAACAGCAATCCTTCTACATCATAGTCCAGTCGCCCCACTGGATACACCCTCAGTGAGATACTTTTAACCAAATCCGCCACCGTGGGTCTGCCCTGGGGATCCTGAAGGGTGGTTACATAATTTTTAGGCTTGAAAAGCGCCACAACCAACTTCTCAGTTGCGGGCTTGACTGCCTTGCCGTCCAGACAAATATCATCCTTACCCAAGACAGCTTTCGCCCCCAGTTCACTTACGACTCTCCCGTTGACAGACACCCGGCCCTGAAGTATTAGCTCCTCCGCCTTACGGCGAGAAGTAATCCCGGCTTTAGAAAGGATTTTTTGCAATCTCTCAGCCTGCATCTGACTCATGCGGTTTCCGTTGTTTTTCTCCTGGGCTTGCTTGTTCTATCAGCTCTTCCATTTCTTCCAGGGTAGGCAGTGAAGCGATGTCTTTAAGATTGAAAAACTCCAAAAACTTATGGGTAGTACCGTATATAATGGGGCGGCCTGGGACATTCTTGCGGCCTAAGATTTTGATGAGATTTTTCTCCAGAAGCAACCGCAGTATGCCACCAACATCCACTCCTCTAATGCTTTCGATCTCCGATCTGAGAATGGGCTGCCTATAGGCAACGATAGCAAGAGTTTCCAAAGACGCCTGGCTCAACCTGGTTGGAATAATTTTCTTCAGTTTGCGAATCCAATCTCCATATTCCGGCTTAGTGCGAAACTGATATCCCTGCGCCACCTCGGCCAGGAAAAAACCGTGCCCGTGGTCAGCATACTCCTGGCGCAATTCCTCCAGTGCCTGGATTATTTCCCCGTGAGTGTGCATGGAGAGGATGGCCTTGATTTTTACCAGGCTCAGCGGAACCTCAGAGACGAAAAGAAGGCTTTCAATGATGGCACGCAGTTCTGCCATACAGCAATTCTCCTGACTTGTCTCAGAGCGGGATGTCTTTATAGCTCACAACAGCTTTGATGTGACCTGTGGGATTTAGCATGGGGCATAGAGCATAGGGCATAGAGTAAAAAACCTATTTCGCAATTTTAAATCTCGCATCTCAGATCTCACATCTCGTTTACCATATCCCACATCAGATAGAAACTAGACCTAGTGCGGGCCTGTCGCTATGTCACCATCAGCAGCAAGATAGAGCCGGATGATACCACTGGGTTGATGCTGAAAAGCCCGGACCATCCGCAAGCGCACCAGTTCAAGGATTGACAGAAAAGTAAGGATTATGTCCATCTTCCTAACTTTTCCCTGAAAAAGTTCGTGGAAGGTTATACTGCTCACTCCCGACAAAACCTCCATAACTTGGGCTATTCTGTCCCTGAGCCGCATACCCTCTACATTCACTTCCATGAAATCTCCCGGTTCCGCCCTTTTTAAGACTTCTTGGAGGGCATTGACCAGGGCAAACAGGCCCACCTCCGCAATTTCCTCGCTTCCTTCCGTGCCCCACAACTCTTCGGTGGGGATGTTTCGCACATAGACATCCCGATCCAACTGCAGACTGTTTGCAAGAATTTGAGCGGCCTCTTTTATCTTGGCGTACTCCAGCAAGGGCCTCACCAATTCCATGCGCGGATCTTCCTCCAGGTCCTCTTCCTCAGAGCCAACCCGCGGCACCAGCATGCGTGATTTGATATAAGCCAAAGTGGCCGCCATTTCCAAAAACTCTCCAGCAACATCTATGTTGAGGCTTCTCATCATGTCCAGGTACTTCAGGTATTGGCCCATAATGAGTGCTATAGGGATGTCGTAGATGTCCACTTTGTTCTTTCTGATCAAATGGAGTAGCAGATCCATGGGACCTTCAAAAATTTCCAGTTTTATCTCATAATCTTGCAGCATGGCTCTCCGGCTTTATCTCCCTCGGGATCTAAACTTATGTGTGATCTGAGATCTGAGATTTAAAATTGCGAAATAGGTTTTTTACTCTATGCCCTATGCTCTATGCCCCATGCTAAATCTCACATCTCAGATCACAGATCGGTTAATTCAAAATACTCAGCGCACGGGATTTTCACTTTCTCGCCTTCAGCTCTGACCTGCCTGCAAAAAATGCTGCTGAACAAACTCCACCTCCTCTTCTCTGCTCGACAGCTCCCCATTCAGTCGGCCGTCCAGAAGTTGATTGAGGATCCGGCGGTAGACAGGTCCAGGTGTAATGCCCATATCCTTCAAGTCTTTACCGCGCAGTTTTGGCCGCACTTCTTTCAGATCGCGGAAATAGTGACTTATAGCACGTCGGGTTTCTTCCTGCTGGGATTTCGCCATTATGAACAGTAACCACTCCGTACTGACGCTTTCCAATAGGTGGTAAATGTCGCTGGCTTTGAGGTCAGGTTTTCGGTAGAACACTTTGCCGACAGAAATAGCATTTTCCCTCCCCTCTCCCAGCAAGCTTGCGAGGCGGGGCGGAAACTCCATCCTAACAATGAAATTTTCAAGCTCTGGGGGGGCCAAAGGATCAAGGAGAGCCAAAAGGTAAACCAGCCACCTGTCACAACCGTTTTTGATAAAGCTGAGATCGTACCAGGCAAGCACTGAGCCGATCTCTCTCAAAAGCCGCTCGACGGGAGGCCCGTAATGGATGTCAGGATGGAGAAAAGGCAACAGGTTATATTCATTCATTCTCTTGATCGCAGGAATGGGATCCTCCTCGCTGAGTATATACTTGAGCTCGTTTGTGAGTCGCCTGCCGCTCAACTCCACAAGCAGTTTCATCTTCACGGCGTTCTCAATCAAATTGGAGGTATGTTTCATAATGCGAAAACCCAAGCGTTGCTCATAACGGATCGCCCGGAGAACCCGCGTGGGATCCTCCACAAAGCTGTAATTGTGAAGAACCCTGATGGCCTTATCCTTGAAATCCCTCTGCGCTCCAAAATAATCTATCAGCTGACCGAACCTATCTGGATTCAACTCCACCGCCAGGGTGTTTATAGTGAAATCCCGTCGGTAAAGATCCAGTTTTAGAGAGCTCAGTTCAACTGTGGGCAAAGCCGCAGGGTATTCGTAATACTCCAGCCGGGCTGTGGCCACATCAATTTTGAAGCCGTCCGGAAAGATCACTACCGCCGTGCCGAACTTCTTATACGATCTCACCCGGGCATCATAGCTTTGAGCAAAATCCTTGGCAAAGACAATTCCGTCGCCTTCCACCACAATATCAATGTCCAGGTTGGGACGTCGCAACATGAGGTCGCGGATGAAACCTCCCACTGCGTAAGCTCTGTAATCATGCTTTGCGGCAACCCTTCCAGCTTCCTGCAATATTTCGTTTATCTGGCGGGGCAACTGTTCTCTCATTACATTAGAGACATTTTTGCGCCGTTTTTTCTCTGTCTGCTGGACCGGTTCGTAGACGTAGGTGGGAATACGACTCGGATCGTGTAAAAGCGTGTTGAGCAGATCCTTGCGGGTAATAACTCCAACCACCTTACGATCCTCCACCACGGGAAGCAATCGCTGCTGCAGATCCACCAAGTGCTCCTGAATTTCAATCAAAGAAGCATTAGGGGATACGCTAGTGAATTCTGTCCCCATGAACTCACTTACAGCCACGTTCTTGAAACCGTGATATATGCCTTTGTCTATCATTTGACGGGATAGTATGCCCACCAAGCGTTCCCCGTCCAGCACCGGAGCAGCGTTGATGTTGTAACGCGTTAGCAGGTCAGCGGCCTCTTGCAAGCTAAGGCTGGGTGATACGGAGATGACCGGGGACGACATCAGGTTTTTCGCCCTTTGCTTAGGATTAATCCAGCTCTGGAGAATTCGAAAAAGTTCTTCCTCAACCTGGATCAGGGTGAGGTCTTTTATGGTTGCCGAGGCAGCACTGGAGTGGCCACCTCCGCCAAAGACCGCAGCGATCTCTCCCACGTTAACTTCAGGCAACCGGCTACGCGCCACCATGTATATACGATCTTCCATTCGGGCAAGGGCAAAGAGAACATTGAGGTTTTCCATGTCCATAAGCTTATGAACCAGTAGGGCAAAATCGCCGATGTACTTATCCACGGAAGCCCGGGCCATGCAAACGGGGATGGTGTTGATAGTGTGCGATGTGGCCGAGTGGATCAGATCATTTAGAAGCGAAATTTGCTCTGCTGTCAACTCACGAGTGAGCATATCAGATACCAAATTAAGATTTGCTCCCTGGGTGAGAAGAAAGCGGGCGGCTTCGTAGTCCTCTGGAGTAGTGGATGAAAAGGTAAATGAACCGGTATCTTCGTAAATACCCAAGGTGAGGATGGTGGCCTCATCGGGGGTGAGCTGAATGCCACGCTCCCTGATGAGTTCGGTGAGGATGGTAACCGTAGCCCCGACCGGCTTTACCACCTCAATGGATCCAGAGACATCATCTTCAGAATCGGGGTGATGATCATATATGTGGATGTCGACTTTTTTCTCTTTTACCGCCTTTTCGAATTTACCGATACGTCCCGCCTGTCTGGTATCGACCAGAATGAGACGGCTAATTTTAGTGAATTCCACATCTCTTATTTTGGCAAAATCAAAAAAGTAGAAAGTGGATTCCACCAAAAACTCTCGGAGGTTGTGTTCCTGCGAGCCTGGAAACACCATGACTGCCTCTGGATACAGTTTTTTTGCGGCAATCATGGACGCCATGGCGTCGAAGTCGGCATTTATGTGAGTGGTTATGATTTCCACCAGTTCAGCTCTTATTGTTTAACTAAGCATAGGGCATAGCGATAAAATTTCGAAATTCGAATTTCGAAATTCGAAATTAAAAATCCCCAATCCTCAATCCCAAATCCCATCTTCTCCCTATTACAACAAATGGCAGCGAAGCGTAATGACCTAATGACGCCGAAGGCAAGTGACCTGCAGCGCTAGCTGCTCTACGCCCGCGGGTGGTACTTCCTGTGCACCTCTCTCAGTCTCTCCCTGGCCACATGAGTGTAGATCTGCGTGGTGCTGATGTCGGCGTGTCCGAGCATCATTTGCACTGAACGCAAATCGGCCCCACGCTCGAGGAGATGGGTGGCAAAAGAGTGCCTCAAGCTATGGGGGGTCAGATCTTTATTGAGACCAGCTTCACGTCCATATTTTTTGATTAACTTCCAAAACCCCTGCCTGGTCATTGACGTTCCTCGATTGGTCACAAAAAGGATCTCAGTCATCCTTCCTTTTAATAAGCGAGGGCGGGACTCCAACACATAGCGCCGCACGGCCTCCGTAGCGGCCTCACCCGCTGGAACGATGCGTTCTTTGGATCCTTTTCCCAGCACAACCAGAAAACCGACCTCGAGGTTGACCCTCCCCAACGTGAGGCTGACCAACTCTGAAACTCGCAGTCCGGTTCCGTAGAGAAGCTCGAGCATGGCAGCGTCTCTCTGACCCAACGGCAATCTGGTGTCGGGGCGAACCAGAAGTCGTTCTACTTCAGCAACACTCAACACAGACGGAAGCTGGCGCCGGAGTCGGGGAGAGGTTAAGTTTGCCACCGGACTCTCTTTCAGGTGGCTGTCCCGTACCATAAATTTAAAAAAGCCACGGAGGGCCGAAAGTAGTCTCGCCCTGCTTCTAGGGGCCAAACCCTCTTTCTGGGCGTGGGAAAGGAAACCCATGATCTCGGAGTAACCAACCTGACTCCAACTACTCATCCCCTGCTCTCTGAGGTAATTCATAAATTTTAGCAAATCAGCACTGTAGGAGGCTCGGGTATTAGAGGCAAGACCTTTTTCTACGGTGAGGTAGTCCAAGTAAAGATCAAGCTGGGTATCCATGGTCATTGGTTGTTCCGCAGTCAACATATTTTGTGAAGGGGAAGTTTCTGTTTACCCTCACATAATTCTATTTTTCCTAAAATCGTCGAGAACATAGCAAATGGACCTTGCAGAGTCAACTGCTAACGGGTCTCGCAACAAGCGGTTCGAGGGAGAGAAGGCTCTGGTCAATTGGTCGATCTGTCAAATGGTCAAAAGGTTAAATGGTTAATTCGTAGAAATCGTAGAAATCGTTAAAACCGTTGAAATCGTTCAAGTCGTGAATGGTAGATAATAAACGGTCAATTACTTGCCTATTTGACCAATTCCCTATTTGACTACTTGACGACTTGACTTGCTGTCCTCTGTCCTCTGTCATCTGTCGTCTGTCATCTGTCATCTGTCATCTGTCGTCTGCCATCTGTCGTCTGTCATCTGTCATCTGTCATCTGTCATCTGTCATCTGTCGTCTGTCATCTGTCGTCTGTCATCTGTCGTCTGTCATCTGTCCTCTGTCATCTGACCTCTGGCCTCCATGCCCCATGCTAACATAGGAAAAATGCGCTTGACCTGGGCCCTCGCTTATGGCACTGTTGAGTAGTTGTCGACACAATCTTCAACTTGCTGATATATTTAGAAAAATAGAGAGACTACGACATGGCCGTCAACAATCCGCGACTCCGCTCCGCAAAACCTCGATCTATCAGCGAAAACCTCAACAAGCTCTTGAAACTCTTTGATTCCAAAGACCGTGTTCTCATTACTATTGATGCCGACCCTGACTCTTTGGCATCCGCCATGGCCCTAAAACGGCTCCTGTGGCGCAAAGCTCAATCAGTCACCATTGCTCACTTCAATGAAATTGTTCGGTTCGACAACGCCACTATGGTTCGGCTTTTAAAGATCCCTTTGGTCAAGCTTCAACAGGTTGATCCCAAAGATTTCTCCAAAGTCCTTCTTGTCGATAGCCAACCCCACCATCATGAGGCCTTCGGTGATTTTACTTACGACGGCGTCATAGATCACCATCCCGTAACCATGCCTGTGGAAGCTGAATTTGTGGACATCCGGCCCAACTACGGCGCGACCGCCAGCATAATGACCGAATATTTGCGTTCTGCCAAAATTCGCCCATCCAAGAGTCTTGCCACCGCCCTTCTTTATGCCATCCGGGTGGACACTCACAATTTTGAGTTACAGGCATTGGAAGAGGACGTGAAGGCCTTTCGCTATATTTTCCCCTTGGCCAACATGAACTTGCTGCGGAAAATAGAGATGTCCGATATGGGGATCAAAGATCTTAGATATTTCCAGCAGGCTTTGGATAACAAGCGGATTACAAAAGGCAAGATCTTCTCCCATCTCGACACTGTTCACTCAACAGATATCCTCGTATTGGTTGCGGATTTTTTTATGAGATGTCACGAGGTGGCCTGGACAATAGTTTCAGGAGTTTGCAACAAAAACCTGGTGGTGGTGATACGCAACGATGGGTTTAGAAAAAACGCCGGAAACTGGGCGATTAAGGCCTTCGGCAAGCTGGGAAGTGCCGGTGGTCATCGGGCCATGGCTCGCGCTGAAATCCCTATGGCCAATCTCGATTCCCACCTCACTAAAGCCGAGGTTTCTAATCTCGGCCGCTTTGTAATCCGCCAGTTTAAGAAGAGCGTTGAGAGCTAGCCTGGATATTTCATGAATCAATTCAACAAATATCCAGGCCAGGAGAGGAGGAAAAAGGGGTTTAGTTTTTTTCCCTGTTTGCTTGGTTGGTCAAACCCGCAGCTATTTTTTCGGTGTGATACATCATCTCTTGAATATGCTTGTCCTTTTTCTCTAGCCGCTGCTTGAGAGTTCGATTTTCTTGCCGTAATTTAGTGGCTTCCGACCTGGCAAAGAAGCCGCGAATCTTTCCATAGATCAGTGTTCCAACCACCCCGACAACGGCTCCCAGAGCAGTACCTATCCAAAAATAGAAGCTGGGATTTTCCACCAGATATGACCCTCATTCCATATAGTTAAAGTTCAAACTGCAAGCATCAATTCCCAAGGTTTCAGCTATTCGCAGAGCGCTAAGCGCGTAGCGTTGTGTCAACTAGTCGATTCGTCGAATGGTAAAATCGTTAAAACCGTAACCGGTGATAGGAGTTAACCCTTTTTAGAATTACCGGCAACCATGGGCAAACGTTTGCGCAAAAGCACATACATAGCCCCGGCGCCGCCGTCACAGGGTTGCGCCGTAGCAAATGCGAGAACCAAACGCTTTAGTTGACCACGTTTGAGCCAACTTGACATACGTTCTTTGAGAACCGGCATTTGATCCCGTGAATTGAGTCCCCGGCCGTGGATGATGAGAACACATCGGAGCCCTTTGATCACACTGGAGAGGACAAATCGTTCCACAGCCTTCCTGGCCTCGGCTGTCGTCATACCGTGGAGATCAAAATGTGCCTGAATGGAAAAATCACCCCGCCGCAACTTCGGTAACAGCTCAGGATCAGTTCCTGCGACCGCGCCCTCGATATACTCGTCCGTATATTGAATATCAAAACTTCCATCCCCGCTAACCAGATCAACCAGCTGAGCATAGGCCTCCAGTTCTTCCTCCAGCATCGGTCGCCGACTGGGCTTGGCCAGCGGGCCAGGCTTTCTCGGTTCCACTGTGTTGCAGGTGAGAGTCTCCACACCAGTCATTGCTTCTCGGAACAAATGATCTTCTTCTTGAAGGCCGACTTTCTCTGTTTCAACTTCATCGCTTGATGATGACGGTTGGATTTCTCCCTGTTTCAGCATTTCATCTAACCCGGCGAAAGGGGTATTGAAGTTCTCGTCGGATACCGGGTTAGAGGTAGCAGAGTTCTTCTGTTTGCGTCTCTTTTTCATCGCGAACTCGCACAAATATTATTCTTTTATAGCATAGGAGATTGTGTTATGAAAGGCCCATGAATTCTCCCAAACTCATTGCAGCGCAGCGTGAATTTGACAGGTTTATCGAACAGATTAGCAGGGTAAAGTATTTGGCTGTGGACTCGGAGTCAAATAGCTATTTTGCCTACAGACCGCGCATCTGCCTCATCCAAATTTCCGCAAACAACACAGACTTTATCCTCGATCCCCTGACCCTGAAAGACTTCACTGGCCTGGGTCGCATTCTCTCAGACCCTTCTGTGGAGAAAATAATTCACGCTGCTGAAAACGACATTATTGGCTTCAAAAGGGACTATCGTTTCCAGGTAATTAACATCTTCGACACCTCGGTAGCTGGTCGCCTGCTGGGTCGCAAAAGATTGGGGCTTGCCACCATTCTCTCCGAGGAATTCGGCATTACCGTGGACAAAAAATATCAGCGCTGCAATTGGGAAAAGCGTCCTCTTAACCCAGAGCAACTCTGTTACGCCCAGCAGGACACACATTTTCTCAAAAAATTGCGGGACCTACTCCACAACCAGCTCGTAGAACGCAATCTTTGGCACCAGGCAAAGCGGGATTTTGCTCGATTGGAAAAAGTTCGGGTCAGACCTCCGAGAGAGTGGGATCCAGATGGTCACCTCCGTCTAAGGGGTGCAGAGCAATTGTCCCAAACCTCTTTGGGAGTTCTCAAAGAGCTGTTTGCCCACCGGGAGCATTTAGCCCGAAAAACCAACAAGGCTCCCTTTCGGATAATGAACAACGAATTTATGGTGAGGTTGGCTAGGGAGATGCCGGAGAGGAAAAGCGACCTGCTGAGGATTAGAGGACTGCCTGCCCCCTTCAAGGGAAAAAAGTCAGCTCAACTCCTTCGAGTCATCAAGAAGGGAAAATCGGTTAATTAGGAAATTGGTCGATTGGTCAATTGGGAAATTAGGCAAATCGTTATTTCGTCATCGTGGCATTCATAACCATTTGACTATTTGACATATTGACGATTTGACTTGCTGTTGTCTGACGTCTGACCTCTGACCTTTGGGCTGGACGACTTCTACGATTTCTACGACCTGCTGAATTCTCTAATTCCCTAATTCTCATTTGTCCTCCGGACTCGGGTCCGGAAGGTGGGGTCGCTTGACATCATGCCTCCCTTGGCTTATAAGCGATAATCCTACACCGCCACTAGGAAAGGAAATTGATGGGTGACTGTTCTTACCTGAAAGATGCGCTCAAATCATACACTTACGATCAGGACAAGGTGCGAACCCCGGAGGAAACGGTGGCTCATGTACGACAGAGGTTCGCCAGCGTGGACATGGACATTTTGCAACAGACAATGCGCATCGACACAGGACGCCTGGACATACCCGTATACATAAGCCTCTGCGGCTCAGATGCTGTGGTTCTCACAGGAACCAAGAAACAGATGGGCAAAGGAGGTACGCCAATCCAAGCGGAGGCCAGCGCTTTGATGGAGCTCGCTGAACGTTTCAGCTTCTTTTCCTTTATCAAGAACACGCTCTTCCCCTTGGCCACTTACTCAGAGTTGGACGGCAACAGCCTGCCAGTAGAAATGCTCTGGCAGTCTCTCCACGACACTGTAACCGATCCGAATTTGGGCGCCGCCGTTATCAGAGGAATGCCTTTTCGCTGGACCCGAGCCTGCAACCTAACGCGCAATGAAGAGTTATTGATTCCTATCGATTGGTTTTACACTATCAACGAGTACAACGGACCTGCAGCAGGCAATGTGCGGGAGGAGGCCATCCTCCAGAGCATCTGCGAGGTAGTCGAGCGGCACGTCTCCTCGGTGATCAGCAACGAACGCATGGTTACTCCCAGTATCGATCCAGCCAGCGTTCAAGATCCGGCAGCAAGGGAACTCCTCGACAAGTTTGCTGCACAGTCGATTCGCCTTTTCATAAAAGACTTCTCTTTGGAAACCGGCATTCCCACAGTAGGAACTCTGGCCTGGGACCCCAGAACCTTTCCCGAAAAAAGCGAGATCGTCTTCACAGCTGGCACCACACCCAATGCAGACAAATCTCTCGTCCGAGCCCTCACCGAGATAGCTCAGTTGGCAGGAGATTTCGAACTTCGTACCAGTTATCGGCCGACTTTGCCCAAGTACAAGAGTCTCGAGGAAGCAGAGTACATTACGACCGAGGCTCCCGTAGTGTCCATAAAAAGTCTGCCCGATCTCAGCGACAACAACTTCAAGACCGAAATTGAACGATGTGTATCCACCCTTTCTCATTTAGGCATGGAGGTCTTGGTCGTTGACGTGACCCACCCGCAGCTGGGTATCCCGGCCGTCTACACCATTATACCGGGAGCTCATTTTAGAGATCGCACCAGGGACAGCAACGTAATCTTCCATGCGGCCAAGATTATCAGTCAGTCTGTGGAAGGGGGTCGCGCTGTTGGCGCGATCCAAAGGTTGATTGATGGTTTTCCCGGACGTTACGATCTCCATTTTTTTCTGGGCTTGGTTTTGGAATACCAAGGCGAAGCGGGTGAAGCTCTGGGGGAGTTTCAAAGGGCTCTGGACTTAAATCCCGGTCCCCTCGATATTGCCAGCGTCCACACGCACATAGGGGTCTGTCTGAAGGATCTAGAGGACTACAAGGGAGCCATCGGAGCTCTCGAACAAGCGAGGGAGTTTGATCCTAATCTCAAGGAAATCTACAATGTTCTGGGCTTTTGCTATTTCAAGCTCAAGGAGCATGAGCAATCTATCCAGCAGTTCGAAAAAGCCATAGAGATTGATCCCGGCTCTGCCATTGACTACGCCAACATCGGTTCGAATCTGAGGGAGATGGGTCACAAAAAAGAAGCAATCCGCCTTTATCGGATAGCCCTCGAGATTGATCCCACCATTGATTTTGCCAGGGAAAGTTTGGCCAAGTTGGAGGGGAAGTGAGAGGTCAGCAGTAAGCGGTAAACGGTACAAGATGTTATTCGTTATTTGTCATACGTTATCCCTTATACGTTACTCGGAAAACATCAGCCTATAACTCGCTGTCGTCTGTCATCTGGTCCGACGATTCCTACGAACTAACCTTTTGACCATTTGACCAATCGACTAATTGACTTGAGCCTTACGTCTTGCACCTTTCTGCCAATCCGCGATTGCCTTTCCAGCCTTTCTCGCTTCGAACATCAAGCCCTTTGGGCGAAGAAGATGGCCCAGATATCCAACCCAATCATGGTCACAATCGTCGCACCCTTGAAAACCAGAGCAAAAACCCGTCCCAACAAGCCGCCCCACCCTACTCGCATTGCCTGGCTCATTTTTCTTTGCTCCAGATAGGTAACCATAAATCCACCCACGAATGCACCGAAAAAAGCCCCCACCACAGAGCCGAACCCAAAGAGCATGGGTGTCAAAATAATTGCACCTATGAATCCGCCTATCAACGTCCCCAACATTGCTCTTCTTGAACCCCCATATCGTCGGGCTCCCCAGAGACCAGACCAAATCTCCAGAACTTCCGCCACAACCGCAAGCACTAGGAGGCCCAAAAGCATCTGATAGGTGATTACCGAGAATCCGGTCACCCAACTATAAAAGACAGATGCGACCAGTACTAACCAGGTTCCTGGAAGACCGAGGACAACCGCGATCAAACCCACAGGCATGGCAAGAATCAGTATGACCAGGGCCACGATCGTGAGAACTTGTGCGCTCATGTATCAACTCTCATTTTCAAGCTGTCAGGTGTCAGAAACGATAGACCACATCGCTGAAACCTGACACCTGTTGGAGCGAAGCGGAAATCCCGTCTGCAGCGAAGCGGCAGCGGGGAACACTGAAACCTAAATTAGAAACGGCTAGGCATCCTCTGAGGCAGAAGCCGCAGTTGACACTGTCTCATGAAGAACTTATCAGTCATTCCGGCGATGAAATCACGGACCACCTCTGCAGGTGAGTGGGAGTCGATGTACTCCGCTGACATGCCATCAAGAAAACCACTGAAAAGGTCGGAGTCGCGGTTCTCTTCGGCAAAATCCTCCATGTAGATCTCAAAGAGGGTCTCGAACATGCGACCAATCTTTGCCACTTGCCCTTTAATTTTGGGGTTTTGATAAATTCTTTCGTAATTGAAAGATTTGAGCTCCCGGAGGGATTCGGAGACCTCGGGACTGAAACCAACCCCGGCTTTGTCCATGCTGTTTTTAATCACATCTTCCACGAGATTGTAAACAATTGCGCCGTTGGTGGTTCCCAAGAGAGTGCCGCAGTTCGGGGGTATTTCTTCTCGACGAATGAGATTGAGTCTGATGGCATCTTCTATGTCACGGCCAATGTAACTAATTGTGTCGGCAAGGCGCACCACGCAACCTTCTAAGGTCATGGGCGTCAACTTGGCCTCTGGATCGTCACTTTTCATTTTCATTTCTCGGTCGAGGTCAGTAAAAGTCTTGCCCGGTTGAGGCCTCAAGCTCTGCTCGTGGATCTCCCCATCGTGACAGATAATACCATCCAACACCTGGAGAGTGAGGTTCCAACCTTTGCCCTTTTTCTCTATGCGGTCCAGGAAGCGAACGCTCTGAATGTTGTGTTGAAACCCACCAATCCCATGGCGACGACAGATGTGGGAAAGATACCTCTCACCATCGTGTCCGAAGGGAGCGTGGCCGATATCATGACCGAGGGCAATGGCCTCGATGAGGTCCTCGTTCAAACGGAGAAAGCGGCCAACGTCCCTGGCTATCTTGGAAAGGAATTGGACATGCAGCACCCTGTGGGTAATGTGGTCATTGTCCACCAAATAGAAAACCTGGGTCTTGTCAATGTAGCGCGTGTAAGCCAGCGAATGGAGTATCCTGTCTCCATCAAGAGAGAAGTTTTGCCTGTGTCCTCTGTCAACCCTTTCCTCTGGTCGTCTGCGGATGGCTGCCGTACTAAGGGTGGCGTATGGGGAAAGCACACTTGCTTCACGCTCGATAAGCTCCTCTTTGGCCCCCAGCAAGGGCGAAATTCTCTTTTCCATGGCTCAAAAATTCCTCTGTTTTCCGGCAGAAATGGTGTCATTTGTTCATTTCGAACTTTAACACAGTCAACTGACACTACAGCCGAATTTTTTCCAGGGCAGAGATCACATCCAGATCGGCCTCGACAAAAGTGTACTCATTCATCTCTGGAACAGTCACCCAAAGAACTTGTTCATGGTCCACCAATTTCATTTTACCGCCTACAATCGAGCACCAGAAGGCGATAAGCTCGATGTTGAAGTCAGGGTACTGGTGATGTGTTGTGCAGAAGTGTTTTTCTACACTAATTTCCAGATTGAGTTCCTCTTTGATCTCCCGACGCAAACAGTCCTCAGGAGTCTCATCCGGTCTTACCTTGCCTCCGGGAAATTCCCACTTCCAGCCAAAACGCTTGCGCCTGCCTCTCTGGGCAATTAAGATCTTATCTTCATCTCTGATCAACGCCGCGGTCACCAAGCCCATATTCACCCTATACTCTCATTCTTTCCCTGTACCTTGAAATTCACCAGCGCCTAGCCCGAGGGAACGAACCTTCCTGCGCAGCTCAGTCGGCAACTCATTCTGCCATGACCCAAGCTCAGGCTGGTAGCCGAGATAATTTGCCAGGCGGTAAAGACCTATCTCTGTCTTGGCGTCTTCTATCTCGCCCGAACGACACCAAGAAATCGCTTTGGAAAGTTCATGGAACTGGAAATCGCCTAGCTCTTCCATAGGATGACCATCGCCTTCCGGTTCCATTCCCTTACGGGGGTCAACCTTTACAGCCCGATAATATATTTTCTCCATGCCGAAACCCGGTGATGAGAAGGAGCCTCCACCGAGTTCCACCAGCTCTTCGGGCTCTACCTCATATCCCGCCTCTTCCTTGACTTCACGAACTGCCCTGCCGTTAATTCCTATGGTGTCCAAATCATTGTACTCGATTCCGCCTGCCACCAACTCAAGGTAAATTAAACGCGGCATACCATCCAGAGAGACCTTGGCAGGATTGTTTTTCCTCAGGTAAATTGAAGGCCTAACTCCACGTCGGAGACCAACACACACCTTTCCGTCCTCATCGATGTAGTAGAGGACAACTGCTACGGCGTCAGCAAAATGACCTTCTATGACATCGAAGATGTAGGGCTGAGAATACAGACCGTTATCATAACGATGTCTTAGCCGCAACCTGCGGAGCCGCACAAAGGGTGGAACTGATTCACCAGTTTCCTCTCCGACGACTTCAATATCCATTAACCGTTCAGGGCTGATCACTACAGCTCCTTCTAAAAAAAGTACAAAATTTTAAGGACGAAACAAGCTCAAAGGGCTAATCTGAGATATGAGATACGAGATGCGAGATTTAGCATTGCGAAATAGGTTTTTACTCTATGCCCCATGCTCCATGCTAAATCTCACATCTCTGATCACACGTCAGTCGCCAAGGAGTTCGATGCTACTTGTGCCTGGACTATGCCCCAATTGTTGTGGGCAAGTCAAGAGAAGGACTGGATGCTGGATGCTGGATGCTTGATGCCGGCAAAGCTCTGGCAGACAGAGACATCTACCCTGCTGGATGCCGGGGCAGACAAGAAGTGTATCATGCGAGAAAGGATACTCGCCCGAGATGCTTAATTCCCTTTCTCGCATTTCTCGCCCTTAACGCTATGCGCCATGGGCTATGCTCAATGCGCAGGAGGCCATACTTCTGCGTCTGCTGGACTGAAAAGAGGCCAGCCTAGGTCACCCATTAGTTGAAGAGCGGTTGTCTGGCTTACCTGATGGAGCGCTTGGAAGCTTTGAGAGGATTCAGCTTCACAACCTTCTCGGCACCAAGCTTTACGTGGGTGGCGAGATTACAGGAGCCGTTTTTCCACTTGATCTGTGGTTCTGGGCAGGACTGGCAAAAAACGCCTTGCGGTAAGGTCACAGCCTTGCCGCAACCTTGGCAGGATTCGACGATGGGGTGACAGACGCCACCATTGTAGGTGCATCCTTGCTTGCCCATGAAAAAACATTCTGTGCCTACTTTGATCGTTTGACAGAGCATTGTCCGTCCCTCCTCTAATGTAAAGGATTTATCGCTTTCTTTCCAATCATGCATCTCCCCACGCCGAGTGTTGAGACCCGCTTGGGAAGGCGAACAAAAAGCCGGGGTTTACTCAGTACCGAAGGAAACCCCGGCTTGGAACCGTAGATATATAACAAAAGTGAATCTAATTTCCAAGCTTAAATACGTTACACACGTTTACTTTTTTCTTTGAGCGAAAAATTAATTCCTCTCTGCATCGTCTTCAACCATATTCCTCTCAATTAGAACAATTACCTCTGGCTATCAGTAAACCATCCAAGCCAAGGTTTCAGTGTTCAGGTACAATTATTCAGGGTACAAGTTTGGCGTTTCTGTCTTTTTCTTCCTGACCCCTGACACCTGAAACCTCAGTCTTTCCAATACGCCGATCTCACTTTTTTGCGCCGCCCCCACTTCAATAGAAAAGCCAAAAATGCTAGGATTGGGTATTTTTGAACTTTCAGTATGAACCCTGTCCCATTCAGTGGGTCGTAAATGATGATATAAAAGGACTGGAGTAAAAATATGGAAGTTATCAAGTCGGTTGTGGAGGATCCCAGTTTGAGCCCGGCAGAGAAGGTTCTCTTTGCTATCATCTATTGTCACCGACAGGGAAAGGAATGCAACCTGTCCGTTCAAGACCTTATAGACCGTGTGGGCATAGAACTGGAAACAGTGCAGAAATCTTTGCAGCATTTGGAAAAGGGAGGATTCATAAGGGTGAAGGAAAATTGTCAAATAACTGACGCCAGCAGCTTTCTCAATTGCGCGGTTTTGACAGAAGAACTGAAAGGCAAAGGTCCTGATGTCCCGCGCCCATGAGCCCCAGGGTAAAGGTGAAAACCCCTGACAAGTCCGCTCCAACTGTTGGTGCCCTTTTGATGCTGGCTGCCGCCTTACTCTTCGCGGTCCTCGACGGTCTCATCAAGCTTCTCGGCCCACCGTTCCGGGTGTGGGATATAGCCTTCTACCGATTCGCCTGCGGTCTGGCTGTTTTACTGCCTATTTTAGGCTGGAAGGGTAATCCATTCTCGGGTCATAATCGAAGGCTATTAGTAGTCAGGGGAATAACCGGGTGCTGTGCTTTCTTGGCACTCGTTGCAGCCATTCGTCTAATTCCAATTTCCACCGCCCTAGTCCTTTTTTTTTCTTTTCCCGCTTTCGCCGCCTTTTTCTCGCCTCTGATCTTTAAGGAGGCCATTTCCCGAGATGAAATTTTGTTTGTCCTTGCTGCTTTAGCCGGAGTAGCCGTTCTCTTCGATTTTAGTCTGCACTCGGCTCTTTTGGGGCAAGCATTGGCTGTCTTGGGCGGCAGTTTCGCAGGCCTGACCATCTCTATTATCAAAAAGTTGAGGGAGACAAACGGTTCGGCAGTAATCTATCTTTACTTCTGCCTCCTTGGTGCCGGTATCTCATTGCCGCCATTTATTGCCAACCCGCAGGTTCCCAGCGTTCCGGTGGAATGGCTCATGCTCGGTGGGATTGTCTTCTCGGCCTTGGCCGCCCAACTCCTGATGAATCAGGGATTTCACTATTGCAAGAGCTGGGAGGGCGGCCTTTTCCTCATGGCTGAAGTAGTCTTCACTTCAACGCTCGGCATACTCCTTCTCGGTGAACCGGTGACTTGGCGTTTTTGGGTGGGAGGGGCTATGGTTCTCGGCAGTGCTGTGGCTCTCAACCGAGGCAATGCCAGAAGGATTTCCTACCGGGGCGTGGGGCACAATTCAGCAGGCAGCTGACAGCGGGCAGCAGGCAGATAGCACTAAGCGTCATTTGCCTTCGGCGTCATTAAGTCACTACGCTGCGCTGTCATTTATTGTAAAAGGAGGAAGCCCAAGGTCAGAGGTCAGAGGAGAGATTGCGGATTTCGGATTGTGGATTGCGGATTTAAAATCAAGGAGACAGGAGACAGAAGTCAGAGATCAGAGGACAGCAAGTCAAATCGTCAATATGTCAAATAGTCAAATGGTTAAATGGTCAATTGGGAAATTAGGCAAATCGTTATTTCGTCATCGTGGCATTCATAACCATTTGACTAGTTATCTAATTGACTGGCTACCGGATTTTTTGATTGGGAATTATTTTTCTCTATTGATCTTATTGTAGAGAGCAATCTGCTCTTGAAGAGAAAGTTTCTCTTCAGATTTCCTTCCAGTTCCTTTACAAACCTGGCAGCGAGAAGGTGAGCACTCCTGACAGAAATGGCAATCCGGGCAAGGGTGCTTCTTAGATCCTTCCCTGCAGCAGGGATCGAAGAAAAGGCCCTGATACATTGGCAGACGCTGAAATTTCTTTTCCGAGTCGGGCACCGTTTCTCCCAAAAATCAATCTATTAGAAAATCATCTTAAGTTTATCTTATTGTCATGCAGGGGGCAACAGCTGGGGTATGGTCAATTGGCTCAGCCGTTATTGGGCAGAGAGCATAGGATCCAAATTTCGAATTGCGAAATTAAAAATCCGCAATCTGAAATCCGAAATCGTCAGCTAGCTTCTTGCAGGTAGAATTGTGCAGGTTGGAGTCCTAGCTTGGTCGGATGGTGACACTCCAAAACATTCCTCAAAAATGAGCCGGTTTTCTCATCCCGCTCCTCGAGGCTCAGGGTTTTGCCACCCTTGAGGCCGCCCTGGCCATCGTCTTCCAAAAGTAGTACCTCGGGTCGCGTTCTCTCATCATCCCTCGGGTAATCCACCACAAGGCCCATTTCACCAGTATCGAGTTTCAGTATTGTCCCCACAGGATAAAGCCCCAGCATGTTGACAAACATCTTGAGCAGGATGGGATCATAATCTTCTCCCACCTTGCTCCACATCAACCTCAGCGCTTCATCCGGGCTGAAGGCTCGGGGTCGGTACTTGCGTTCTGAGGTAAGGGCGTCATAGGTATCTGCTATGCGCAGGATCTTGCCAAATAACGTCACCTTGTTCACAAAGTGGGTTTTGGGATAACCGGTTAGATTGTAGTTGAGATGATGTTCGAAAGGCCCGACGGCGGCCCTCGATTTCATTTCACGAGATGCGTGCAGGTTGAGCACCCTGTGCACTCCTATTAACGGGTGCTTCCGCATCTGATCCCACTCGCCAGTGTTCAGCATGTCAGGTTTGAGAAGGATCTCTTTGGGCACCTCTACTTTGCCTAAATCGTGGAACATGCCACAAATGCCAAGCTGCTCGAGAAAGATCTGAGAAAGACCGATCCTTTTGCCTAGGGCCATGGCCAGCAATGCCACATTCACCGAGTGAGTATAGGTATAATCGTCATAGTCGCGAATAGTGGTCAAACCCAGCATAAGAGACTCATCGTCAAGCACCAGGTCCACCATGGTTTGTGCCAGACGTCTCGCTTTGCGAATTCCGGCAACACTTCGCTGGGAAACCTTCTGAGCCACCTCCTTGACTGCGACCATGGCGTGCATGTAACTTTGTCGAGCCTGTTCCTTCTTTTTCAATTCGAGCTCCGGTGGCTCCTCCATTTCCTTGAGAATCTCTACCCAACTGATTTCATAGGCTTTAAATTGTTTCTCAAGCCAGCCTGGGGGATCTTCCCGCCCTGCCGACTCATTAAGCAACCGGGCAAAGATGACGAATTCCTTGAGTGAGCTCTGTTTAAAGTTTGGGCGGAAGATTAATCCACGGAGACCTCGCTGAGGGAAGTAGTCGAGCATCTCATTGATCAAGGAGAAAATTTCCTTGCGGTAATGGAGCTTTTCGCCCTGGATAAAGAATCTCCCCCGCCAAAGGAGCATTTCCAGTTCCATGCCACCAGAAATCTCCGAGAGGGCCTTGGCGAAATGCGTAATGGACTCCTTTATCAACTGGTTGTTTTCCTGATGAATCTTGACTGTGCTGATCATGTGGTGGAAGGCCTTGATAAACCTTCCTCCCAACACGCTCAGTTCTGCCTTTTGCTCCGTCACCTCAGTATCCTTGTCTCTGTTTTGCCTGGCCTTCCAATATTTTTCGGGCAATACCCTTCACGCTTGGAAAAAGGCTTTTGCTGGCCTCTTGCAACACCTCCCGAGACTCCTCTGTTCCCATGGACTGCAAGGCAAAGGCGGCGCCCTGTCTGTATGAGGTCTTCTTGAAACTTGGCAGCCAACCACGACCGAGCAGCATTTTTTTCAGAAAGGGAATCGACCGTTGTGAACCACACCTGCCGAGGGTTCTGAAGCAGGCAATAATGTGCTCGTCATCCGACCGCTTCATCTTACCCTCCTCGAGGTACTCCAACAGGAGGGTCTCTGAAACTTTGTTTCTCTCCTGTCCCATGTAACGCAGAAATAAGCGGCGAATAGCGTCGTTCTTGTCCTCGATGAGATGAAATAGCCCTTTGACGTCTATAGTTCCCCTGTTCAACAGAGGCTTCAATGCCTCGTGGCGGACCCGCGGTGAGGGATGGTGGATCATTTTTGCTAGAATCTGTGTAGACCTCTCACCATCTATACGGCCCAGCACATAGACAAGTTTTTGTACCAACTCTTCCTCCGGCCTTGCCAGCATGGTCTCCAGGGGCTTAACATCTCGGTGGGCGAGCACAAGGATTACCTCCAGAAGCATTTTTTGCAGCGCTAAAGAGCTGGTTTCAATGAGCATTGCACCGAGAGTTTGGATGGCTTCAGGTTGAAGGAGAATCAGGACCTGCTTAATTTGGCTTATCTCGTCGGTATCCATGTCCAGCCAGGCTGTTTGTAAAGGCCTGAGGGATTTGGCGCTTGAGGCAGTGAGAAAGAAATTGTCAATCAATGGCAGAGCCCAGGTTGTCTCTGTCGCACAGGTTTTGCGAACGAAGTGTAAACTTTTGAGAATTTTTAAGGTGACCTCGAATTGCTTGCGAGCAAGAGAATCGTGAAATACATCCTCCAGTGATTCGAGAACAGGAACAAAATTCTCCTTTTCTCGGAGCTCCATAAGGCTGTCCAAAAGGATATCCAAGTATTCGACTACGGGATCGCGCTTTTCCTCCGTGCGAACCATCTCCCGGAGTTCGGCCTCTTCCTCCGGCGTCATCTTTAGTGCTGACTGCTCTATGGGAGGAAAGCACTCCGACTTTGCACTTTCCTTGTCCTCTTCCTCCACCGCCTCACCATCTTCTTCGGCAGCACCAGGAGAAACCGTGAGGTCAAATTCCGGTTCAGCCCCCCAGAACATATCTGCAACGTAATACTGAATGTGGGGAAATTTTGCCTCCCATAGAGCGGTGACCAGGTCACCCTCAGGTTCGGCTGAAAGAACACGGTATCTATTGAGAAGCCGCAGGAACTGTTCTACCTCATCCGAGTCAATGCCTCTTTGCAGTTCCAGCCACTGAATGCCATCCCGGAAAAGGGTAAACGGGAGGTTACCTTCCTCCGGTGGCTCTGAGAGGATGACTTCACCCTGGAATATAAGTTTGTCTTTATCCAGATCGAATCGGAGATCGCCGTAGACTCTCAGGAACGTATCAAGCTGGAGCCAAAATTGCTCTAAAGCTCTTTCACAATTGACATGGTTTTCCGGATAGAGGGAATAGTTCTTTCGGGCGAGCTGCAAGCTGGTGAGCACCTTTTCGGCAGCCTGCCATTCCTCCTCACTGGGGCCGG
The DNA here is from genome assembly GCA_022340905.1 of Deltaproteobacteria bacterium. GTDB lineage: Bacteria > Desulfobacterota > Syntrophobacteria > BM002 > BM002 > BM002. The sequence continues at coordinate 52,411 of JAJDNB010000014.1, forward strand.
TTAGCGTGTTATCAGACTGTCTTTCCTCGACCGATGCCAATTGAATATCCTCTTTAGAGTCACTATCGCCCATGGGTAAGCCTTTTAAGTCCTTGCCCTGCACTCGAGGTGGAGCAAAAAATTGGCTAGAAGATTCTCTGCAAATTCCAGACCAAAGTCATTTCTCATTTCCCCATTCGGGAAATGGTGTCAGGTGTCAGGAAGAAAAAAACAGAACCGCTAAACTTATACGCTGAATAGTCATCGCTGAACACTGAAACCTGAACCCTGAAACCTTACCGCCAAATTCATTCGCGTTTGATCTGGCCAAGGAGATCTGGTTTCAGAGACCTTAAAGGGAGTGGATCAGTCCCAAAACAACCATCCAGGTCACCATAAGTGCAACCGCGGGTTTATAGATGTGCCGATAACTAGCCGCCAGGCTGGCCTTGAAATAGTCTTTTGTGACCAGCAGGCAAAGGTGAACAGGAGACAGCATCATGCCTACGTAGCCTGAAACATAGGCAAGGGACGCATGCAGCAAAAAGTCAAGGGGTGAAAGTCCGGCAAAGAGAGGTACCAGAAGAGGGAATGTTGCGCCGACAAAACCAATGGCGATTCCGGTGATAAGACCGGAAATAAAGGGCATGCCCATAACGACCATAAGAAATGGAACTCGGTATCGGACCATTTCTTCTCTAATCTGCAACACGGCCTGGCTGTCTATGAGAGCTCCCTTAAAGGCCATAATGCCAAAAATGAGAAGAACCATCAGAAGGGTGTTACGATTCACCAAAGCTCTCCATAGGTCCATCAGGCCGAGCCTATTTGCCCCCATGACCCAAATCGAGCACACCGCCAATCCAAGGATAAGGGGCAAGGAGTTGGGCAGATTCACTTTAATCCCTGCCCATGAAAGGCAGCTGCGCAACAAGGCCAGGAAAACGATGGACCCCACCACCAGCAAAATCGGCATGACTTCCCAGAGAAATGGAGCCAAAAGCCGTACTCCCCCGTTGCCAGCTTCATCTCTGTGGTTGTTAACTCGGAGAGGTTTCAGGAGAAAGATACTGCCCGCCGCTACAGAGAACAGGGTGAGGGGCGCCTGGATTAAAATGAAGCGCCACATTTCCACCTGCAATAGACTTACCGCCAAAACTACGCCGGGATAAAGCGGCCACCAGAACTCCCAGATATGACGAAACCAGTAATTCACCGCGGTTTTTCGATCCTGCGTCAGGGAGCACCCAGTAACAGCCGTCTCTACCATGGGAGCCGAAAAGAGCGCACCACCAGGCATGGGCAATAGCCCGATAAGGGCGGGCATGACCACACTTACGGTGGAAGCACTTTTTACCATGGCAACAAAATTTTTGACAATACGGTCCAGCTGCCCCGAAACCTTCATCAGTTGACTCACCACCAGAATGAGACAAATTATCGCCACCAGCTGTAGGGTCTCCATGCGGGTGAAACTTATTGCCAAACCGCGACCGATTTGTACCACCGGCTGCCCCATCCACAACCCCACCGCCACAGCACCAACCAATAGGCTCAGGCTCAGGTGAAGCCGCAAGCGATTCAAGGTCAGGATTAGCCCGAAGCAGCAAAGAACTTTAATAAGAGCTGGAATGTGCATAGAAACGATTACCGCGGAACGACGAACGGGGAAGGCGGAATGTAAAAGACAGGATCCGCGTTCCCCGTTCCGAATTCCGAATTTTTTAGAACTTATAGCGTTCTGCCACTATCCGTTCCACTTCTTCCTCAGAGGGCATAGTGTCACGATACCCAGCCTGGTATTGATTTCTGAGCCACCTAAATAGGCTCACTGTTTCATTGACCAGGACTATTTCGGGGATATCCTCACCTTCATGGGTCTTTATATGGCGATTGTACTGCCCCAACATACTTACCACATCGTAAAAGGTTGCCGGCTCCCGCTTAATTTTCCTCTTGAAAGATCTCCCTTCGGTCGGATAAATGGACTCGGGCTCAGGGTTGGCCGAAATGTCCAGCCGATGAAATGGCCTTCGCACTGCCACCTGCCATTTCCTCGACTCCACCATCATCCGTGACAGGAGAGGACCGGCCCAATCGTGGGTTTGGTGGCCCTGGGGACACACCGAAAAAAATTCCACCACTGATGGCCCGCTATAGGCAATGGCCTCCTTTAAAATCTTTATGGCGTAAAAGGGATTGTCAATACTCAGTTTGGCAGCATAGACATGAGAAATTCCCATGGCCTGGCTAACAATCCTTCGATGGAGAGTGTTTTTGCCGCCATACTTCTGGCCTATGGGAGAGGTGGACCGGTCACAGCCGTAACGGGTGGCACCGGATTTCTGAGCCCCCGTGTTCATATAGCCCTCATTATTATAGATTATCCAGGTAATATCATAATTTTCGCCAAGAGCGTAGTTGAAGGGGCCATTGCCTATATCGTAGATGGCACCGTCGCCGGCAAAGACTATTATCTTGCTCAGCACATTGTTAAAACCGTTGATGTAAGCTTGGTCCAGACTAAATTTAGCCCCCAGAGCTGCAGCAGAGGCTGTGCCGAAGCCGTAGTGGCCTGCCTGATAAATGCGGTCGTTGAAAGGATTTGCCAGCTCCGAAACTTCACTGCAGCCGGTGGCGGTAACAGTGTAAATATTGAAGCCGTAATCCAGCATGTGATCGATAGCTCGTCGGCTCTGTTCCGACAGAACCTTTATTCCCTGATAGAAGGTTGCTATCCCCTGGGGATTATTGCGCAGGGATTCAGCGGCGAAGAAAGACAACAACCCAATTGTTCCCTCGCTGCAACCTGGACACAGGGTGTGTCTACCCGGGTAAAGTTTCGAGAATACGAAAAGAACCTGATGGTTGAGGGCCATCTGGTTCACATAAGGAGCTGCCTCGAGTGTCATGTCCAAATCTTGGTATTTTTCAGGGAGAAAATCAGCTTCGCTCGCCTGAAGCTTGTCAACCATTGTCAGTGCATCGACTGGGCACACCTGGGTACAGATGGCGCAGCCTTTACAGGCTTCGGGAATGACGTTTATGTTCATGGCGAACCTATCCCAGGGGATTCCTCTGGGCGGTTTCTTGAATACCCGAAAGTAAGGTTTGGCACCATCTGGGATGGGCTGATCGGTAACGGTGGAATATAGTGCAGAGTCCGGGCAGGATGCAGCGCAGAGACCGCAGGAGGTACATTTTGATGGGTCGTACCTCGGAAGTTGAGTTCCTACGTGACTCATATCCCGGTACCTGCTGGTGGCAGCAGGCACCACGGAGAGAAACTTGTCCCATGGGACCTTTTTCCCTTCCACGATGGGCTGGACTATATGGTCATGGAAGGTCTGCTTGTAGTTATCTATAATGTTCACTGGTTTGATGGTGCCCATTTCATCCTTTTCTGTGAGGGAGACAGGAAGTCCAGCTGCCCTGCGCTTCTGTCCAAAGTTTTCCGGCTCTGCCACCTGATAGGGCAGGCAGGTTGTATCAACACCAACTTCGGAGGAAGAGCCGGTAGTTGCTAGAGAAGCTCCATATCTAAGAAGAGCAATGTTGGACTCAATTACCTCTCTGCCCTTTTTAACTCCCATTTTTTCTTCAAAAACGCTTTTCAAGCGGCTCTCGAACTCGTCCTCCGGCAAAATGTTTCTTTCTTTATTGATCAATCCCAGCACGGCAGCGCCCGGCAAATTCCGATTCAAATGCTGGAGCGCTGCCCTGGTTGCATCTAGGGCTACAAGTTGGACTCGGCGATTTTTGATTAGTTTTTTCACCTGGGGAGGAAAAGAGCCCAGGATTTCCTTGGTGGTTCTGGGACTATTGATCACAAAGAGCCCGTGTGGCTTCAACCCTTCCACATTTTCCTGCAGGATGTGCCCAGAGGCAAACTTCTCGTTGAAGAAAGCCAACACGTCATACTCACTGAGTTGCGAACTGTTACGAATGGGGTGGTTGCTTATTCGCATGTTCATGAAAACGGCAGCCCCTTTCCGCGCTGCACCATACCGTGCCCCTGACTGGATATATTTGCAACCTTCGCCCTTGTCTTGGGCGTAAACCAAGGCGGCTGTCTCCAGCGCTGTTTTCACTCCTTCGGCACCAATGCCGATAAAGTTCATCCCCAGTTCGCGCTCCTGGTAATCGGGGAGTTCAACCGGCTTCAACGTGTAAGGGCCTTTAATGCCCGCAAAAAAATCCCGGTGGAACCGGCCCCGCTTCCGGTCGAGACAGGCCCTCATATTCTCTATTACTGCTGCCGCATCATATTTGTTGAAATCTTTGCTTCCCAGACCGTAAACTCCGTGCAGAAGTGTGGGCATATCCTGGCGACCATAGGTCCGGTGTTCTTTCTTGCCCTCGCGGCCGGCCCTGTTGGAAACTTGCAGAGCGGCCTGGATATCTGCCATGAGTAGCTGATTGTGGGCCGTTCCACTCCGTTCAAGTACAGTAATAATCTTGGCGTTACGCACACCGTAAGCGAGCTCTTCGTAGCAGGGCGGAGTAAAGAGAACGGGGCGCACCAGACCCACTTTCCAGCCCTTGGTGTTTCGGTAGTAATCCACCACGTCTTTAACCACACCAGCCGCTGACCCCAAAATCAGAATGACCATGTCGGCGTCTTCGGTGCGGTAGCATTCCACTACCTTGTGGTTGGTATCCAAAATCTGGTTCATCATTTCCATGGCCGCAACAAAACACCTTTTGATAAACCTGTAGGCCAGGTCCTGAGCCACCTGCCCTTCCATGGTTAGATCCATGTCGGTAAAAGTACCGGCAAGGTATCGCTGCTCAAAGTCAGGCTGGTACAAGCGATTTGCAGATCCCACAAAATAGGTGAGAAAAGAGTCAGAAAGGAGTTTGATGTTTTCCAAAGCGTGGCTTTTGATAAAACCGTCTCCAATGACCATGCAAGGGAGCATCACCTGCCTGGTCTCTGCCACTTTGAAGGCAACAGCCATAAGATCGTGCAGTTCTTGATTATCAGCCGACACCAGTTGGGCCCAGCCAGCATTTCTTACACCGTAGAAGTCTGTGTGGCCACAGTGTATGCTCAGTGAGCCTTTGTTTACCTCACGGGCCATAACGCTCATGACCACCGGCAGACGCTTTCCCGCCACAGAGAAAAGATTTTTTGTCTTGAGCACCAATCCTTGTGACGACGTATTGTCAGCGTAGCGGCCCCCCTGGCAAGCCATGGCCTCCACTGCCGCAATGGCTGACAGTTCGTCACTAGGCTGGAAATACATCAGTTCCCGGCCGAAAAGGTTCTCCTTCCCGTCTGCGGCAGCCTTGGCAAAATCTTCGGCAATGGCCGTTGACGGGGTTATGGGATAGCCGCAAAGCCCGTCTACAACCCTTTCAAACACAGACAGGGCTGCATGATTACCGTCCAACAGGACCTCCTCCCGACGCCGCATTTCCCCGAGGTCCTTTTTTGAGATGGAGGAAACGTCGAAGTTAAAGATATTTTTGGCATCAAACCTATCCCACTCATTCTTCCAATCGAATTCTCTTTTCTTGGCTTGCTCCAGCCTGATTTTGTAGAAAGGCAACTGTTTCTGCAAAGCCTCAATATCAACCCTTTGCTCCATGTTACTTCTCTCCTTAGCCTGTTAATCCTGCCGTAACGCTCTGATTATTGAGAAACGAATTCACTGTGCCACCTTGACTGCAGGGTGTTTCTAACCACCCTGGGGAGTTCAAGGTCGCTTAGTCTGTGCCATGCCCTCGAGCAGGGAGGTTAATAGATCGCCCTCTTTGGAGTGGGGTAGTAGAGGGGTTGCATACACCGTGGCAAACGCCCTTGGTAAGGGAGAGGAAAATTCTAGATTAAGGACTAAGATTTGTCAACGTTCTGCCAGTGCTCAGGGTCAAGTGGTCAGATGGTTAAATCTTCAAACGGTGAGCGGCAAGCAGTAAGCATTTAGTTAATTAGGACATTAGAAAATTAGGGAATTAGGGCATTAGTCAAATGGTCGATTGGTCAATTGGGAAATTAGGCAAATCGTTAATTCGTCATCGTGGCCATTCATAACCATTTGACTATTTGACATATTGACGATTTGACTTGCTGTCGTCTGTCCTCTGTTGTCTGTCTCTTGACCCTATGCCCCTGAATTCTGAAAGAATCTCAACACGGTTCCATGAAAAGCCTCAGCAGACTCGAGGTAAATCAGATGACCACCGCTGAATTCCTCTAGGTCGGCGTCTGGGATTCGGTCAGCCAGAATGCGACCATTTTCTGGCGGCACCAAAAAATCTTGCTCTGCTGTGAGAATCAGGGCCGGAGCTCTTATACGATTGAGACGGTCACAGGTTTGAAAGTCGCGGATCGCCTCGAGCTGTCTCTGTAGGGCATAGTCTGGTTGCCATGGAGCTTTAACCTGTCTTTCCCTATAGCGCTGTAACAACTCCGAACCGCTCTGCAGAAACTCAGGCGTGACCAAGAGATGGAGATTTTTATCAACGATTTCTTCTGGTGAGAGTCCTTTATTATCGGCAAACCGCCGGATCACCTCGGGAGCAGGTGGAATACGCTCACTGCCGCCGCAATGGGTGCACCCCAACACCAGACGGGAAACTCTCTGTGGATGGTTAAGTGCCAGTTCCTGGGCAATCATACCACCCATAGATAATCCCACCACGTAGGCCTGCTCCACCGCAGCAGCATCTAGTATGGCCGCGGCGTGATCGGCCATCTCCCCAATCCGGTAGGTTCGATCCGGCTTGGTGGAACGGCCGGCACCTATATTATCGAAGACCATTACCCGGAAATAAGGAGACAATGCCTTGATACTTTCTTCCCAGGACCAGGTGCCGCCACTCACCCCGCTTATCAAAAGCAACGGCTCGCCCCGGCTGTGACTCTCCCAATAGATTCGTACATCATCCACTAGTGCGTAAGGCATCACTATACTCCAGGACCGCACGGTGCATAGGGCATAGGGCAGAGAGAAAGTAGTCAGGAGATAGTAGCCAGATTCAAGTTGCAAGAGAATTTCAATTGACTTTATCTGAGCTACCGCCTCTTCGAACCGCAGAATATCGAAGTAATCACTTCATCATTCTGCGGTTCCTTGTTCTGCTGTTCGATATTCAGTACTTTAGACCATCTTTGCCCGTCTCGCCCGACATCCCTTCTCGCTGTACTCTATGCCCTGAGCTTTTGAGAGTCACAATGGCTGCCACATCTTTCCAGATTGAGAATTCACGGTCAAATAATTTTTGCCGGGCCTAGCCCGGATCTTTCATGAATGGGTGTAACAAGAATAAACCCTGGCAGACTTATGGAAAAGGTTATTTTCAACTCTCTTTTTCCGTGTCTTGACAGAAGGCCAAGAGGACGGATATTTTTAGGTGAGGACAGCATGCAATCCAGGGAAGCTCACCTACCGTTCACAGCATCTTTTACTGAGACAGTGTAACTAAGAGGTATCGATGCCGTCTACTCACAAAGGTTTTCTGTTCGTCTGGTCCCTGTACTTTTTGCTCACGTTGGGAGGTTGTATACCTACTAAGCAGGCCAGAGTTGCAGCTGTGGCCTATACTGCAGAGGACGTGCTGCGCGCAGCAGCGAAACAGTCCGACCCCGCAATCATCCGTGATGGCAGTCCTGCCTATCTCATGCTGGTGGACGGCCTCATAGAAGCATATCCAAACAACCGCGAGTTGTTAACCTCTGGCTGCCAGGCATATACCGTTTATGCCTCATCTTTCGTGGAGGATACTGACCCAGAAAAGGCAGAGAAACTCTATGCAAAGGCCAAGATCTACGGGTTCAGGGCTCTTTCCCGAAAGCAGGACTTCCAGCAGGCCGCCTCTGGCACTCTTGATAATTTTGCACTTTTTCTCAAGGACTACGACAAGGAGTACGTGCCTGCACTTTTCTGGACTACCAGTGCCTGGGCAAAGTGGATCAGCCTCAATCCGGACAGCTTGGAGGCCCTGGCTGATTTGCCCATGCTGGAAGCTACTATGCAAAGGGTGATAGAACTGGACGAAGGATTCTACTACGGCAGCCCCCAGCTGCATATGGCTGTATATCTGGCGGCAAAACCCTCAATTGCTGGTGGCAACCTGGATAAAGCTAAAGAGCATTTCGATAGGGCCTTTTCTCTGGGAGCAGATAAGCTTTTTTCCGCCAAAGTACTTTTTGCCAGATATTATGCAGTCAGTCGCAAGGACCGCGTCCTTTTCGTAAAAACCTTGCAAGAAGTGTTGGCAGCACCTGTGGATGAAGTGCCAGAGCTGACCTTGTCAAACACCTTGGCCAAGGAAAAGGCCAGAGAGTTGCTGGGGAGAGCAGATGAATACTTTATGGCATCACCTTGAGACGGCCGGTCATGGGAAACCGATGAAACGAAGGGGAAAGTATCTTCTTGTGATCGTAGTTATCTTTCTGCTCCTACTCCTTGGTTCTTTACCCGGCGAGGCAGAGGAGCTGCAGCACGAGATCAAACTGGCCACTCTTGCTCCGGAAAACAGCTCCCTGATGGAAATCTTCCGGGAGATGGACAGGGAGCTAAGAAAAGAGACTGAAGGCCGGGTGGGATTCAAGCTCTATTCAGGCTTTGCTCTAGGTGATGAGCAGGATATCTTCAGAAAGCTGCGGTTCGGTTTAATTCAGGCAGCGACTTTCACTTCTACTTTTCTTGCCGATATCAACCCTGATATTCGCGCCCTTCAGATCCCCTTTCTCTTCAACAATTACCAGGAAGTCGATTACGTTCTGGGAAAAATGGTGGGTGAATTCAACCAGAGTTTTTCTAAACAGGGCTACCAAGTATTGGGCTGGTCTGAGGTCGGCTTTATTCACTTTATGAGTACCATCCCAATTACAAAGGTTGAGGACCTCAAGGGCAAGAAGGTGTGGAGCAGGGCCAAGGCACCTCTTGCCAACGCGGTCTTCTATAAGGCTCACGCCTCTCCCGTGACCATCGGCGCTCCGGACGTTTTGGTGGGCCTGCAAACTAACCTGGTGGAGGTAGTCTATAACTCGCCCTATTACGCTCTGGTGACTCAGTGGTACACTAAGGTAAAGTATATAAATGATCTACCCCTTGCCTACGTAGGCGGCGCTCTACTCGTGAGCAATAAGGCTTTTTCCCGTCTTTCGTCTCAAGATCAGGAGATCACCAGAAAAGTCTGCATGGAATACACGCGACGTCTCACTGAGAAAACCAGAAAAGATAATAGTGAGGCACTGAAGATTATTCTGAGCCGCGGCGTGACAAGCATATCACATGCACCGGGAGAATTGGAAAAATTCAAGAAACTGCTTGATCAAGCACTGCTTGAAGTTGATCCGGAGAGTCTCCCTAGGGACACCTTGCAAAAGGTCAGGGATATACTCAAAGAATACCGGGCCAGATAGAGGGAGTGTCTGTGGCTGTATCTGTCTCCAGGTATGTCAAGAAGATTGTCCAGTTCTTTGAAAATCTGGAGACATGGTTGTTTGTAATTATCTTGGGCTCCCTTGCCGCTTTCGCCGTCTTGCAAATCATTTTGCGGAATTTCTTCTCAACCGGGCTGGTCTGGGGTGATGACCTTTTGAGACACGGGGTACTCTGGATTAGCGTCTTGGGGGCATCCCGCGCCACCCTCGAGAGGAAGCACATCAGGATTGACCTTCTGCCCAGGGTCATGCCGGCCCGGATAGGCTTCATTTCAGACTTTATCTGCTGTTTCGTTTCCTTCCTTGTGTGTGTCGTTCTCTTTTGGGCCTCCTGGAACTTTGTCCGGGGAGAACGGCTCGCCGGGGATGTTGCCTTTGCCTCAATTCCCTACTGGTGTCTTGAACTAATCTTTCCTATTGGTTTTGCGCTGATGGCACTCAGATTCGGCTTTCGCATTGCCGGCGGGCTGGCCGGCAAACAGGAGGGGGTGGAGACATGAAAGCAACACTGCTCACCCTCCTTTTTATACTGATAGCATTTTCCGGCGCTCCCCTCTTCGTGGTCATCTCTGCCGCCGCCTTATTTTGTTTCTACTTCATTGGGGTGGACCTCTCCGTTGTCATCATCGAAATGTACCGGTTGGCTGCCAATCCCCTGCTCATTGCTTTATTGTTTTTTGCCTTCGCTGGATATGTCTTGGCAGAAAGTGCTGCCGGTCAAAGGCTGGTTAAGCTATCCTCTGCAATCTTCGGCTGCGTCCGCGGCGGTCTTGCACTGGTTTCCTTACTCTCCTGCGCTTTTTTCACTGCCCTTACCGGCGCCTCAGGGATCACCATTGTCGCCCTGGGAGGGTTGCTTCTGCCTGCCCTTTTGCAAGAAAAATATGCAGAAGACTTCTCTTTAGGATTGCTTACCAGCTCGGGAAGCCTCGGTCTCCTCTTTCCTCCCAGTTTACCAATGATTATCTATGGTGTTGTCGCTGGGGTCAGTATTCCTAAACTTTTCCTTGCCGGACTTATACCGGGTATATTTTTGCTGGTCTTGCTTGGCGGATACAGCATCTATAAGGGCGTCCGCGGTGACTGCACGGTGTTGACCTTTGATTTTAAAAAACTCTTGGACACTGTTCGGGAGACAATTTGGGAAATATTGCTTCCCGTGGTGGTGTTTGGCGGGATATACAGCGGGTTTCTTGCAGTTAGCGAGGCTGCAGTGGTTACCCTGGTTTATGTACTTGTGGTCGCACTTGCCATCAATCGCGACGTGAAGCTTCGCCAGGTGCCCACAATTGTTGGCAACACCGTGGTCATGGTTGGGAGCATCATCATCATTCTCGGCGCCGCCCTCGCCTTCAACAGTTTCTTGATTGATCAACAAATACCCAGCAGGATTCTCCTTTGGATCCAGAGTCAGGTACAGAGTAAATTCTTTTTCTTGATTATCCTAAACGTATTCCTGCTGCTGGTGGGCTGCTTTCTCGATGTTTATTCTGCCCTAGTAGTCGTTGCACCACTTGTCATCCCTATTGCCCAAGGTTACGACCTCAATTTATTCCATCTGGGTATTATTTTCCTAACCAACCTGCAGATCGGTTATACTACCCCACCTGTGGGAATGAACCTATTCATTGCCAGCCTACGGTTCGAAAAGTCCGTAATCCGACTGGGTATTGCTTCCCTGCCTTTTCTGGGTATTCTCCTTGTGGCCCTCGCTATAATCACCTATGTTCCCGCCTTGAGCCTTCTTCTTGTCAGGTAAGCTCACTTCGACAGATACTTCATGGAGGTTAGAGGTCAGAGGTCAGAGGTCAGATGACAGCAGGTAGAACTCAGAGGTCAGACATCAGAGATCAGAGGTCAGAATTCAGATTAGAGATGACAGACGATAGCAAGCGGCGTCCTTATCCGTTATTGGTTATTCGTTATTCGGGAGTTTTGCTCCTGTGAGCTTTGAGCCGTGAGCTGTGAGCTGAATTGACGGTTTCTACGAATTCTACGAATCAACCTTTTGACCATTTGACCGGAGCGTTATCGCTGCTTGTCCTGAGCGACTCGACCTGAGGACTTCGTGTGAGCCTCAGTCGAACTCCTCGTCGACAGGTCTCGTCGGAGGATGGTCTCTGCGAGTTGGTCTCTCTACTTCTATAGACAAGCTCCTCGCCACAGTCAGAGGCTTCTTGGGTTGATTCTGTGGTCCCTCCTTGCATCACATCATTCGACTCATTTTGACTAACTTCTTTCAGTTGTGGTAGGTTGATCCACCCTCGAGGGTAAGTGGGCAAGAGGGAAAGGGAGTTTCCGCATCTACCAGCAGTTAATGGAGGAGCGATTATGATACGCACACCACTTATTGTCTCAGTGATTTTGTTGGCCAGCGCTTCATTTTCCCTCGCCGGGTCAAAGCCGAACGTCAAGCCAGGCAAATGGGAAGTTACTACAAGGATGGAAATGCCAGGCATGCAGATGAACATGCCACCTATGACTCATACCCAGTGTATTACGGAAACCGACTACGTTCCCCAAACCGGCCAACCTGGGGAGGAATGCGAAGTCACCAGGACAAGGGTGTCTGGCGACACGGTAACCTGGACCATGCATTGCCTCGGCGAAGGCGGTGAAATGAATGGTACCGGTAAAGTGACCTACCAGGGCGACAGTTTCAAAGGTGAGATCAGCATGTCTGTGGTCCCAACCGGTATGTCGATGACCATCTACACAAATGGCCGTCGTATTGGGGCCTGTGATTAAAAGTGGAATAGTGGAAGTTTGGGATGATGGAATGATGATGGGGTTTAAGCGAGAAAGGGCCCAGCCTAGATCTCTACCAGGGAATCGCGGAGGCAATGAAGCAACCACCTCCGCCGCCACCAGAGGATGATGAACCACCAGATGATCCCAAGCCACTGGGGTCGATAATAACACCGTTAGCTACGCCATCAGCATCGCCGTAACCGCCATCCTGTAGCTCAAGAATGACTGATCTTCTATCTGCACTGAACCAGGAATGGGCTGAATAATCCTGCCAGCCGTTAACCGAGTCGTACTTATACCACTTATCCCCTGATTTGGCAGGCTCGGACAAATACACGACTACTTCAGCTTCATCCCCGGGAGTGCCAACTGCCAGGCTGAAACTGAGAAGTCCGAAGGGCAGGGTCTCAGGTTTGTCAATTTTATCCATAATAGTATTCGGGTCTACAGACGAAAGAGAATCGATTTTGGTAACATTCTTTTTGCCCCTGATTCCTATCCGTGCTCCATCGACAACTGTGTTCACCCACTCCACTTCATCCGAAATGTGAGAGACAAACTTGCCGAAACTGTACGGGTCTGCTCCCACAGGCACAACGTCTGTAGTAAGATTGTCTATCGTTCTAACGACTGTGACTGTGTCATCGGCGATATTTGATACATAGCAGTAGTCACCCTCGGGACTGACCGCCACACCCCAGGGCCAACTGCCCACTTCCACCGTTGCGATGACGCTGTTATCCGACGTTCGGATTACCGACGCCGAATCGTCACGACTTGCAGCGACATACACGTAATTGCCGTCCGGCGTTACTTCGATGCCAATTGGCCTGATGCCGACCTTGACCGTATCAACAACTGCGTTGTCAGAGGTGCGGATTACAGAAACTGTGTTGTCACTCGTATTAGACACATAAATATGTTCACCGTCAGGGCTCGCAGCCACACCGTAGGGCCACTCTCCCACCTTCACGCTTGCGATAACACTGAGATCTGACACTCGGATCACCGATACAGTACCATCTCCCGTGTTCACCACATGAAGATTCATCCCGTCGGGAGTGGGCACCAGCCCTTCGGGCCACAAACCCACGTCAACAGATGCGATAACCGTGTAGTCGGAAGTGTCGATTACCGATACGGTGTTGTCATCGTTATTGGCTGTGTAGACATTGGTGCCGTCAGGGCTGACAGCGATGCCACCAGGTGATGCCCCGACACTGATGGTTGCGGTGACAGTATTATCACAGGTTCGAATTACAGAGACCGTATCATCCCCGCTATTGCTGACATAGACGTATTCACCATCGGGACTTACGGTTACTCCGTACGGCCACTCACCAACAGCCACAGTCGAGACGACCGTGCTGTCGGAGGTGCGTATTACCGACACGGTATTGTCGAATGAATTACTCACGTAGGCATAGACAGATGCGTAGCTTGGACCCGCAAATCCTAGAGTGACCAGGATCCAAAGGATGGCAAAGAGTGAAAGCTTTGTTTTTAGATCTTTGAGCAATTGCCTCCCCCCTCCTCCAAAATGCTGAGATCGCTCAGTCACGGGGTATGAGCAAAGTTGTTGCCAAAGAATTGTTAATTGAGAATCCTATGTAATATCAAATATTTATAGTCTCCACAGATTGCCAGACAGCGTGGCCAAATCACTAGATTTGGCCAAACGGCCAGCGTGCATCTGGCCAAACAACCGTTTTTCCCCCTTTATCTTTGCTTGCCCTTCATTTTGGTACGGGGCTTGCTTAAGGTATGGCACCGACATTGGAGCAGCCACCTAGGCCGTCCAATTTTCAATGAAACTCCATAAGGAAGGAAGGATGAGAACTGGTTGTCTCGAGATCCTAACCGGGCCGTATCAAGGCCAAAAGCACACATTTCGCTCACAGCTGACAATCGGCAGAAAATCAGACAACTCAATCCGTCTAATCGATGCGAAGGTCTCGAGAAATCACGCCAAGATCACTGGAACCCAGGATGGATTTCTCATTGAAGATATGGAGAGCAGCAACGGCACCTTGGTCAACGGCGAAAACGTTGACAGTCGCCTGTTGAAATCCGGCGACACCATCACTGTCGGCTTTACTGAATTTCGTTTTTCAGAAAAAGAAGTCGACAGTTCGCAGATTAACGACCCCCTGGCAACCATAGCTATTGAGAGAAGAATGCCGGATCTGACAGAAACTCAGATAGCCGAGCACGTTTCTTCGGCAATGGGAGACGATTCAAACCTGCAGCGTCTTCAGGCAATCATGCGAATGAACCGGGCAATTGGCGGCGACCTGGTGCTGGAGATGGTGCTGGAGAAGATCCTCGAGGAAATTTTCCTGATGTTCAACCCCGAACGGGGAGCAGTGCTGGCCCTCAACGAGGGTACAGGAGAACTCGACATCGTCTGCTCGAAGGTCAAGGCTGGAGGCAATGGGCTGGAGACCTCCCTTATCAGCCGCAGTATACTCAACAAAGTTTTGGAAGACTCAGTGGGAATTCTGGTTGATGATGCAAGCCAAGATGACCGATTTTCTCTGAGCGAAAGCGTCTCCCTCGATAAAATCCGCTCCGTCCTCTGCGTGCCTCTCATCCGTCAGGATGAGGTCATTGGGATCATCTACTTGGATGTGTCCAATCAGGTGAAAGCTTTTACCGAGGATGATCTCGAACTCCTGATTTCAATCGCCGGTCCGGCCTCGGTACAGATTCAGAACGCCCTGTATTTGGGCCGGTTAAAAAGGAGTTACCGGGATACGATTCGGGCTTTGGCCAAGGCTGTGGACGCAAGGGATCCTTACACTGTAGGGCACAACTGGCGAGTAAGCCGTCTTGCTGTGGCTGTTGCCTCTTCTTTGGGGTGGTCAGGGGACGATCTGGGCACTGCTGAATTAGGTGGGATTCTTCACGATATCGGCAAGATCGGTATTCCTGACAGTATCTTCTTGAAGAGCGAAAAGCTGGATGAAAAAGAATGGCAGATTATGAAGCAACATCCTGAGATTGGCGCCAGAATGGTTGCCGGCATCGATTTTCTAGAGCCGGTTATTCCCTACATCCTCTACCATCACGAACATTGGGATGGCAATGGCTATCCCTACGGATTGCAACAAAATGAAATTCCGGAGGAGGGCCGACTTCTATTGGTGTGTGACGCCTTTGACGCCATGACCACCACCAGGCCATACAGAAACGGTCTCGATCCTGAACTTGCTGTGGAAGAACTGCGTCAGAGGAAAGGAATACAATTTGATCCTATGTACGTCAACGCTTTTATAACAGCCTGGAAAAAAGGGAGCATTACTGATGCGTTACAGGAGGAGGGAAAGGAACAGCAGTCCTCCAGCG
>JAJDNB010000163.1 GCA_022340905.1 Deltaproteobacteria bacterium
GAAGTGTTGACTCAGCTCAGGCAAGAATTCGACGCTCCTTTACGAGTGCGCAATGTGACCTTGCTGGCGCCATCTTTTTTTCCCGAAGTAATGGGTGATGAACTCCGGCTAACCAGAGCTCTGAGAAACCTGCTGGATAATGCCCTGAAATATGGAGGAAAGGAGCTCAGCAAAATCCGGTTTGCTTACGAGGAAAGCGAGTCCCATCATATCTTTTCCGTCGCCGACGATGGGGTGGGGATCAAAGAGGAAGATATGAAAAGGCTGTTTCACTTCTTTCAACGTTTGGAGACCTCGAGCCACACGGAAGGATCCGGTATGGGGCTGGCCATTGCCAAGGAGGCAGCGAAAAAGCACCTGGGTGATTTGTGGGTGGAGTCTACACCCCACAGGGGAGCAACATTCTATCTTTCCATTTCAAAGAGACTGGAATCTCTGGCTACAAAGCCATTATCAGAAGAAGGAACCATATTTTAGAGAAGGAGTTTGCCATGGAATTCGCCAAGAAAATCCTTTTTCCCGTTGATCTGTCAGAGGTCTCTCCGAAGATAGCACCTTACGTTAAAGAGGTTGCTTCAAAGTTTGGGTCCGATGTTCATTTAGTCTTTGTGGCTAGAGTCCTGCAGCACTTCACCAGTATCTATGTGCCACATCCCGCTGTGACTAACTTTGAAGCGGAAATAGTAAAAGGAGCGGAGAGGAAACTGGACGAGTTCGTGAACGAGCACTTCCAGGGTGTTTCCCCCAAGACCCATGTTGTCTTGGGCGACGCCGCCGAAGAGATTTTGAATTATGTGCGCTCCGAAGGTATTGACCTGGTAATCATGGGAACCCATGGAAGAAAAGGTCTGGAGAAGATAGTCTTTGGAAGTGTCGCCGCGAGGGTGATACAGAAATCCCCGGTGCCGGTCTTGACCATAAATCCCCATGGCAAAGGGGCATAGAGCATGGAGCGTAGAGTAAGAGATCAGAGGTCGGAGGTCAGCAAACAGCCGGCAGGGGGCAGCCTGCAGCCGGCAGATGCTTTCAGATTATGGGTTTTTAATTTCGAAATTGTCCTTCGGACTCCCACCCTTCTGGCGGGTTCCCGGTTTCGCAATTCGTAATCATTTGCCTGCTGTCAACTGCTTGCTGAAAGCCCTGAGGGACTCGACCTGGGCTCATCAACAGGTCTTGTCGAAGGGCTGTCTGCTGGATTATGGAGGAGTATTGTCTATACAGTGAGTTTACCGCTTCTAAGGGCATAAGCTGCGATTATGCCAATAATGAAGGCGACGCCGAGGTTGGTGGCGAGGGCGATGCCCAGCATCAACAGGGCTACGAAGAGGTCTTTGCGCTCCCGGAGGTCCTGGATCATGAGGGCGAGCTGCAAGCCGGCAAAGACCAGCAGGACACCTAACAGGGAGAAGGGAAGCAATTTCAAAACGGTGACAATATTCTCACCAAAGATCAAGGCAAGCAAGAGGAATATCCCGCCGATTATCACGTTGGAACCAGCGGTCCGGGCACCGAAACGGTAATGGGCCGCCAATCCCCCAGCCCCGTGACACATGGGGATTCCCCCAAAGAAAAAAGAAATAATGTCCGCCAAGCCCTGACTGTTGGCCATGCTCCTGTAGGTAGCTCGCTTTGCCCTCTCGCCAAAATATTCCTGGGTTATATCGGTGTTAGAGATAATCGCATTGCCAATGGTCATGGGAATTTGGGGCAAGACCAGAACCGGAAGCACCCAGAGGAGATCGTCCACTGAGGGCCACCCGTAAGGAATTGGTTTTGGCAAGTGTATACCCCAGTTGAAGGCTGCTCCATGTATTGGTTGGCCGATAAAAAGCCCGAGAATAATCCCCATGACGACAAGAACCAGCGCCGCTGGGAGTTTCTTGTTGTCCAGGAGCAGGAAGGTCAGAAGCAGACCGGCTGTTCCCAGAATGATGCTCATGCTCACCGGACCGAGGGCCTGAACAGCCAGGTTGGGGTCGGGCTCGATTATCAGCTTCAACCCTTTGATCATAAGCACCACTCCAACCCCCAGCTGTACCCCTCGCACCGTGCTCTTGGGGGTATACTTGCCGATCAGTTTAATAAGCCCGGTGATGCCCAATAGAAGGATAAAGATGCCCATCCACAGGTTTGAGGAAACTATCTGGGTTGGAGTCAGCCCGGTGGCAATGGCGTAGGCACCGATCACTTTCATGGGCTGAACCGCAACAGGCACTCCGAAGTAATGACCCGCCACAATGTAGAAAATTCCAATCAAAACAAACACATTGGTGGCGTGAAGCTTATTCAGGAGAATCATACCAATGGCAAGGGGAAGAAGAGTGCCCAGGTCACCCAGGGAGCCGGCCACCTCCATGCGATCAAAACGGTATTTGGGATGGCTCTCTTTGTTCATGTCCCTCCATATATCTTTTTAAGGGGTCTCGTGTCCACGGAAATTTGTGGAGAAAAGGCGTGGTTTGTTGGGGAGGGAAAAGCGAGAAAAGCGCGAAAGGCGAGAAAGGGAACGATCTCAACAAATTTCAATTCTTAATCCCTTTCCCGCATTTCTCGCCTAGAATTAGTAGCCATTAGTCTGAATTGAGAAGGATCTATACTGGTTGCCTGTCCGCCAATCCACTAATTCCCAGTTCGCAAATTCCTAAATTGCTTTCGTATTGACATTGAAACCTGTTTGCTCTAGGTAGAAGGGAGGTTTTTCATCTATCGAGTGATGCCTCTATATCATTATCCGAATGAAGATTCGTCAAACCCAAACGTAAAAGGCCAAAGGAGTAAAGCAATGGGCTTAAGAAGAAACAAGATAACAGTGGTTGGCGCAGGCTTTGTAGGAGCAACAGCAGCGCACTGGGCTGCGGCCAAGGAACTGGGAGACGTGGCACTGGTGGATATTATTGAAGGAATGCCTCAGGGCAAAGGGCTGGACTTGATGGAAGCAAGTCCGGTGGAAGGCTTTGACGCTGAGGTAATTGGAACGAATGACTACGCGGACACGGCCAACTCCGATGTGGTCATAATTACCGCTGGGATTCCGCGCAAGCCAGGAATGAGCCGTGATGATCTCATCAATACTAATACAAACATTGTCAAGGCAGTGACCGAGCAAGTGGCCAAACATTCTCCGAATGCTTTTCTGATCATTGTCTCGAACCCTTTGGATGCTATGGTGTACGTTGCTCACAAGGTCAGCGGTTTTCCCACCAACAGAGTTATGGGAATGGCAGGGGTTTTGGATTCGGCCAGATTTCGGACTTTTATTGCCATGGAGCTGGGCGTTTCCGTTAAAGACATCCAGGCATTTGTCCTTGGCGGACATGGAGATACCATGGTGCCTCTACCGCGATACACCACAGTTTCCGGTATTCCCATCCCGGATCTCATGGACCAGGAGCGCATCGATGCCTTGGTAGAGAGGACGCGCAAGGGAGGCGGTGAGATCGTCAGTCTGCTCAAGACGGGAAGCGCCTTCTATGCCCCCTCGGCCGCTTGTGTGCAAATGGCGGAATCCATTCTGAAGGATCAAAAGCGCATCCTTCCCTGTGCCGCCTATTGCGACAAAGAGTATGGTGTGGGGGGCTATTTTGTCGGTGTTCCGGCGATGTTGGGAGTTGGCGGAGTAGAGAAGGTTATTGAGATTAAGCTTACCCCCGAAGAGAAAGCGGCTTTTGACAATTCTGTTGAGGCGGTGAAGGAGTTGGTGGCGAGTATCAAATTGTGAAAAAAAGTGCTTGTGTTTAACGGTTGATATGCTAATCTGACATTGTCACATGAGGTTAAAATATTCGTTTCCACAACACTAGCGCAATCTCCAGCGACAGGGAGAATTTCAATCATGGAACCTTTGACACTCAGCAAACGTGAGAAGAGAAGAATCGCTAGTCAGTATGCGGATCTGTGTCTTACGTGTGGTACCTGTGCCGGCGGTTGTCCGGTGACGGGCGTTGACGGCATGGACATTCGCAAGGCTGTGCGCATGGCCCTGCTCGGTCTGGACCAGGAACTTATTGATTCACGTTTCCCCTGGATCTGTACTGTCTGCGGCCGCTGCGAACACGGTTGTCCCATGAACATCGATCTGACAAGGTTCATGAGATCGGCACGGGCCCTCCGTGATCGGGACAAGGTGCCCGGCGTCATGCACAAAGGTGTAGTGATGTGCTTGGAGACCGGCAACAACGTGGGCATTCCCAAGGAAGACTACCTCTTCCTGCTTGAAGACCTCGGAGTTGAGTTGGCCGAGGAACTGCCAGGCTTTAGCGTGCCAGTGGACAAGAAGGGAGCCAAGATTCTGGTGACCATCAACTCCAAGGAGCCATTCGCAGAGCCCGAGGACATGTTCTTTTGGTGGAAGATATTCTATGCAGCAAACGAGTCCTGGACCACCACTTCGGAGAATTGGGAAGGGGTCAATTGGGGGCTCTTCACTGGCGATGACGAGTCGATGAAAGAGGTAGTTCGCAGAATTGTGGAGAACTACAAAAAGCTTGAATGTGAGTATCTCCTCTTACCGGAGTGAGGTCACGCCTACTATGCGACCAGGCTTGGTCTGCAACAGTGGTTCGCTGATGAGGGCGTCAAGTTTATGAGTGTTCATGATCTCCTCAAGGAATACATCGAGACGGGGAGAATAAAGCTGGACAAATCAAAACATCCGGAGCTCACTACCTTCCATGATCCTTGTAACTATGGGAGAAAGAGTGAGAAAACCTTCGGCCACGGCTACTACGAAGAGCCGCGCTGGATCACCCAACAGTGCGTAGATAATTATGTGGAGATGCATCCTAACCGTGCCAATAATTACTGCTGTGGTGGTGGCGGCGGC
>JAJDNB010000020.1 GCA_022340905.1 Deltaproteobacteria bacterium
TGCAAAGTGCCAACGAGGAAATGGAGAGTTCCAAGGAGGAACTGCAATCACTCAATGAGGAACTGACCACGGTGAACGCAGAACTTCAGAGTAAAAACGATGAATTATTGGAAATTTATAATGACATGAGAAACTTACTCAACAGCATTCAGGTGCCTACGATATTTTTGGACAATGACCTGTGCATCAAACGTTTCACCGAACATGCGACCAGGACGTTCAATCTTATCGCCACAGATCTTGGACGCCCCCTTGGTCATATCGTCTCGAAGCTCAAATATGAAAAATTAATCGAAGATGCGCACGAGGTGCTCAACACCCTGGCCAGCAGGGAAGTCGAGGTGGAAACCACAGACAGTCAGTGGTATTTAGTGAGGATTCTACCCTACAGAACCGTTGACAATATCATCGATGGCGTGGTGGTTACTTTTTTGGATATTCATGCGCAGAAGATGGCCTTTGAGCGGATCAGCCAGCTTGATCAACGTGTTAAAGAATCTCGTGATTTCGCTGAGAATATCGTTGATACCGTGCGAGAGCCGCTTATTGTGCTTGACCAAGAGCTGCGAGTGGTCTCGGCCAATCGTTCCTTTTACAGTGCTTTCAAGGTGAGTTCTGAAGAAACCGAAGGAAAATATGTCTATGATCTGGGATCTGGGCAGTGGGACATTCCTAGGCTGCGGGAACTGCTTGAAGACATTATCCCTGAGAGCAGATCTTTTGACAATTTTGAGATTGCTCACGAATTTCCTCTGATCGGCCATAGGAAAATGGTTCTCAATGCTCGAAGAATGGTTCAGGGAACAGAGGGGCGGGAACTGATACTCCTTGCCATTCAAGATGTCACTCAAGAAAAACTTGCTGAAACAAGCAAACAAAGTCAATGAGAGCAACGGACCAAAAGCAGGCTTGAGAAAACAATTAAGGAGCTGAGCTAATGGCACAAGACCTGTCCTCGGAATACGAGGCCGGTGAACTGCGGCGGCGGGCTGAAGAACTGTTGCGGCAAAGACCTGAGGACATTCAGGACATTCCTGGGGACGATATCCAGCGGCTTATTCACGAGCTCAGGGTACATCAAATTGAATTGGAGATGCAGAACGAGGAGTTGCGTAAGACTCAGGGGGAAATCAACGAGTTACTGACCAAGTATTTTGATCTCTATGAGCTTGCTCCTGTTGGCTACTTTGTCATTGATCAAAAGGGTCTGATTATCGAGGCTAACCTTACCGGCGCCAATTTATTGGGCCTCCAGATGCGCTATTTAATCAAAGAGGGGTTTTCTCGTTTTGTGGCACCACATTCTCAGGATCAGTTTTATTTTCACCGCAAACTGGTTCTTGAAACCGGGACCAAGCAGGCTTGTGAGCTAAGATTGATTAAAAAAGATGGCACGGTTTTCCATGCCCAGCTGGACAGCATAGCCATGCAGGACAGTGACGGGAACTCCAACCAGTTTCGGACGGCCATCACTGACATCACTGAGCGCAAGCAAGCAGAAGAAGCCTTGCAAGAGTCCTATGATGGAATGGAAAGAAGGGTGGAGGATCGTACTGCTGAACTGTTGCAAGTGAACGAGCAACTGACAAGGGAGGTCAATGAGCGCAAGCGGGCGGAAGAGGTGCTGGGTGAAAGCGAAGAGCAGTACCGATTGTTAGTGCAGAATCTCCCAGCCATTGTATACCGGGGGTTCAAAGACTGGACCGTCCAGTTCTTCGATGAAAAGGTTGGGCACCTAACCGGGTATAGCAGTGAGGAGTTTAATTCCAAGGGCCTCAAATGGTCCGACATAATTGTCGAGGAAGACTTTGAAACTGCAAAGCAAGACTTTATCAAGGCGTTAAAGACAAACAA
Source organism: Deltaproteobacteria bacterium (assembly GCA_022340905.1). Lineage (GTDB taxonomy): Bacteria > Desulfobacterota > Syntrophobacteria > BM002 > BM002 > BM002. Next base: position 1,855 of record JAJDNB010000020.1, read on the forward strand.
GTCATACGTAAGAGAGTATAGAGTCAGGACCAAGGCTGGGGATGCTTTGTGGATACAAGACAGGGGGCAGATTATATTTAATCAGGACAATGAGATTGAATATGTGAGTGGAGTCTTTTTCGATATCACCAACCGCAAAGAGACAGAGGGAAAACTACTAACCTACCAACAACAACTGCGCTCCCTCGCCTCCGAACTGACGTTAAGCGAGGAACGGGAGCGGCGGCGCCTCGCCTCTAATTTGCACGACTCCACCATACAGCTCCTGGCCATTTCCAAAATGAAGCTGGGGGTATTGCAGAGCTCGGCACCCTCAGCCACCCTCGCTGAAGAGCTTGGCGGGATTCACGAGCTTGTCGGACAAGCACTCGAGCAAACGAGAACATTGACCTTTGAGCTTAGCCCTCCGGAACTCCATGACTTTGGTCTTGAAGTGGCCTTGGAGCGTCTTACCAGGAGAATGGAGAAACTCCACTCCATCCGTTTTGAATGTGTGGATGTGGACCAACCTACAGAACTTGACGAAGACCTGAAAGTTTTACTCTTTCGCGCAGCACAAGAATTGCTGCTAAATGCAGTAAAGCATGCGCAGGCCCAAAATATAAGAGTATCCTTAGGTTCGGAAGACAAGCAATTACTGATAAAGGTTGAGGACGACGGGGTTGGTTTCGATGTCCTCCAAGAGGAGCATCATTTGACAGCCCCGGGTGGTTTTGGCCTTTTCAGCATCAGCGAGCGGCTGCGTCATGTGGGCGGAAGTCTTGAGATCGACTCCGCTCGGGGTCAGGGAACCAGGGTCACCTTGACGGTGCCAACAAAAGGCAAAACTGGAAAACACGTGGGGGAGTTGAAATGAGTACAAAGATTCTCCTTGTCGACGACCACAAAATCATGCGGGACGGTCTGCGCTCACTCCTTGGAAGTCAGCCTGGCATGCAGGTGATTGCTGAGGCGGTCAACGGCCGGGAGGCAATGCGGTTGGCTCTGGACAAAAGGCCGGATGTGGTCATCATGGACATTGACATGCCGGACTTGGGTGGTATCGAGACCACCCGCCAGATGTGTGCCGCCCTCCCCGAGGTTAAGGTGATTGGTCTGTCCATACATTCCGAAAAACATTATGTCGTAAATATGCTCCGGGCCGGCGCTTCAGGCTTTCTATCTAAGGATTGCCCTTTTGATGAGCTGGCCCAAGCCATTAAGACCGTGGTGGCCAACCGTACTTATCTGTCCCCTAAAATTGCTGAGGCCATGATTGAGGACTATATGAGGGGAGTTCCTTTAACTGAATCTTCGGCTTTCTCAGTATTGACTCCGAGGGAGCGGGAGGTGTTGCAGCTCATAGCCGAAGGTTGGTCCACCAAAGAAATAGCTTCACATCTTAATGTAAGTGCAAAGACCGTGGACACCCATCGTCGACAGATCATGGATAAGCTGGAGCTTCACAGCATAGCCGATCTCACCAAATACGCCATCCAGGAAGGGCTGACCTCTGCCAGGCCGAAATAATCCAGGGACGTGGCAATTCTTCCCCCATGAACTGACCTAACTAAGACTTTCCCCTATGTGGAATCAGATATTTTGAAGTAAAAAATCGGGGATCGTCCGATTGTTCCCGCCGCATGTTTTATCCCATAATTACTATTATTTTAAAGTCTCACATATTTTTGATCTTCAAGACTGAACCGATTTTAGGGACAGCCATTGACCCACCCGTGAACCCTTTGGTGTAGTTCATAGTGGAGAGGGAGATGGAGCTACGTGAGCCGGTTATCATCGGCAATAGTCAGGTAATGCAGAGCCTTAAGAGTCGTATTCGTAAGGTAGCGGATACCGATTTTAACGTCTTAATTTCCGGTGAAATTGGCGTTGGTAAGGATCTGTTCGCACAAGCACTCCATCTTATGTCCTACCGAAGGGACCGGCCCTATATTAAGGTGAACTGCGGTGAAACTCCCGGTGAGTTGCTGGGAAGTGAGCTTTTTGGCGACGAGAATGAAAGCGTTCCCGGCACGGCTACGGTTAAGGTCAATAAGCTTGAACGAGCTCATAGGGGCACAATTTTTTTTAATCAGATTGACGCCATGCCTCTTCCACTGCAAGCCAAGCTGCTGGGGGTCCTGGAGGGCCATGAGTATACACCTGTGGACAGCAAGAGAACGGTCAATGCCGACTGCAGGGTGCTGGCAGCCAGCAACGGTAATCTTGAAGAGCTTACCGAGGAGGGTCTTTTTCGTGAAGACCTCTACCGTAGACTCAATATTGTTCGAGTCTTGATTCCTCCGCTTAGGGAAAGGCCCGAAGACATTGAACCGTTAGTCTATTACTTTGCCCAGAAATTTCTCACCGAAGCTCAAAACCAGCCTTTTAAACTCAGCGATAATGGCATTATGGAAACGCTGCGTCAGTATTCCTGGCCTGGAAACGTTAGGGA
>JAJDNB010000174.1 GCA_022340905.1 Deltaproteobacteria bacterium
AAGAGTGGGCAGCATGGAGTAGTTGCTGTAAGCCAGCAACGTGAGCAACCAGAAAAAAGTGCTCAGAACATTTTTCCGTTCAACCGCCCAGGCAACAGACTCCACATTGAGGGGATGCAAAGCGAACAATGCAGCCACGAATGCGCTTCTCCAGAGAGATCCCGTCATCCACCTAAGAAAGAGAAAGAGAAAGAGAGCGTTGAGTGTATGCAAAGCCACATTGGTAAGATGATATCCACGTGGGTTTATGCCATACAACTCGTAGTCCAGCATGAGCGATAACCAGGTCAACGGATGCCAATAGGAAATATCGGTTATGGAAAATGCCCAGGTGATGCTCTCTGAGGCCAGCCCCTTTTGGACATGCTGGTTTTTGGTAATATATTGGGTGTCATCAAGGTTGATGAACTTGTGATTTTCCACCTGCCAATAGACGGCAAGAGTAGTGACAACCAAAAAAAGGCAGACCAAAACCTCATGTCGACTATAAAAAAAAGTGTTTTTGCCGTCTTTCTTTTTGGTGGACATTACCCCAGCTCAATTAATCGCTCTTCATAGCTATGTTATTTTTCTGCAAACTCTGAGCCAGTTCACTAGATCGGATGGAAGATGTACAGAGAACATTCTGCACGAGGCAATAGGTAGTTGTCTGACCTGGCTTTACACGAATTTAACCCGCCGCATGGCAAAAAACACCATGCGCAACAACAACCAACCGTGCTTCCAGCGCTGGATGTTTGTTGTCCCATAGGTTCGCTCGCGATAGCGAATCGGCAAATCAACTATCTTGTGGTTAAGCTTGGCGGCGCCGAAGAGCAAATCGAAATCTCCGAAAGGATCGAAATCCCCGAAGTGAGCTCTGTTGGCCGCAATCAAGTCATAATCATCTTTCCAGAGAACCTTGGTTCCGCAAAGTGTGTCTTTCACAGGCTGTCCCAGCAGCCAGGAGAAGACCAGACTGAAAAATTTATTACCTGACAGATTCAGATAACGCATGGCCCGCTCCTCCATGGGATAAACCAGTCGGACACCGTTGACAAAGTCACCTTTACCTGAAAATAGGGCCTCATAAAAGCGCAGCAGATCTTCCGGCGGCACTGTCAAATCGGCGTCGAGGATCATCAATATATCCCCGCTGGCGCGGGCAAAGCCCAAGCGAACAGCGTCACCCTTACCCATGCCGCTTTGCCGAAATAACTTGCTACGCCTGCTGGGATGATTTGAGATCTCTCGTTCAATGACAGAGTAGGTGTCGTCTTTTGAGTGGCCTTCAACAAAGACTAGTTCTGTTCCTCTCCCCATTTCAGGAGTGCGAACAAATATCTGAGGAATGTTACCAGCTTCGTTTCTAGCCGGGATAATCACCGAAACCAGTGGTTCGCGGACCCGTGGCCGGGTAGTCGGACGAGGCCGCGCTATAATAAAATTGGTCAAGTTCAAATGATTGCACGGCCATATTTTGGCAACGAAACGATTGAGAAACGTGGTCAAAGCTGGAGTGCGAAAGGGCCAAAGGAGCTCCGACCAGTGGCGGATGACTTCAAAGTCTTCTAAGTTCAACAGAGCACTTATGTCCTCCACGGTGAGCCAGTTCTGGGTCAACAAAGGTGTAGCCAGGTCGAGCTTTTTGGCAAGCATAAGGGGAAGTTCCCAAAGGCGGCTATAGGCATTGATGATTATTCGGGTGCGAGGAGTCGTCAATCTGGCAATCTGTCTGAAGACGCTTTGCACATCCCACAGATCGTTGACGAGATCGGACAAGACGATCACATCAAATGCTTGATCCAAATAGAGATCATGAGCATCGCACTGGATGAAATAAAGGTCAGAATGCTGTTGGGCGGCGCGCTGAACCATTTCGCCAGAAAGATCTACGCCTACCCCAAAAGCTGGTTTGAGCGCGGCAAGCAAATTGCCGGTAGCGCAACCAATTTCGAGGACTCGTTGACCGGGAGCAACCAGAAACTGATAAATTTCTCTCAGCCTTTCTTGATAGTAGGCTCCCCGGGAAGCCCAGCTGTCCATTTTCCGGGCCACCGAATCCCAATGTGCTCGATGGTCATCCTGGTATCTGGCGGCTGGATTCCCATCTTTCAGCATATAAACTCCTTCCAACCTTGAAAAAGTGCAGATTAGAGATTGAGCAATCAGGACTCAAGCGATTTTTGCAAGAATAAATTGCCTATCCCTTTCCAATTCACCGGGCATAATTCTGTCCCCAACCAGGGGTTTTTGTCAGTTTATCCATTTTTTGAAGGGCCAGGTTCAGATTGCCGCGAGCTGGGGAATAGTCAGGCTTCACCTGGAGGGCAGTGGTAAAATATCCGATGGCCTCCTCCAGTTTACCCTCGCGGGCAAGGGCAACGCCGAGCCCGTTGAGTGCCTCGGGGTAGTCGGGTCTGAGCCGAAGAGCCTTTGAATAATTGGCAATAGCCTCATCGAGCTTGCCTTGTTTAGCCAAAGCAAGTCCTAGGTTGTAATACGCTTTTACATGGTTGGGTGTGATTCGCAGCGTTTCCTGAAAATGGGGTATTGCTTCTTCGTATCTGCCCTGCCGTGCAAGCGCAGATCCCAGGTTGTGGTGTGCCAGAAAGTTATTCTCTGTCACTTTGAGCGCATGGGTGAAGAGGGTGGTGTCATTTTTCCAGTGTCGTATTTGCATTCTTGTACATATTGCTAGGAGCAAAAGTAACGTGCCTGCAGAGCTGATAAGCACAAACCGCCCATAATGCCACCCCGCCATCAAGCGAGGCACACCCCAGGCAATTATGATGAACAGACCAATAAGCGGCACATAGGTGAACCTGTCAGCCATGCCCTGGTCTCCTGACTGCACCAGACCGATTACCGGAACTAGAGTTCCCAGGTACCATAACCATCCCACCAGAACGAAGGGATGTCGCCGAGTTGCACCTATCGCCAAAATGGTTATACCCGCAAGCAGCAGCGTTGCCCCGACAATCTGCCATAGGGGCAAGCCGCTACCAGGATGAGGATAGAAAACCGCCAGATTCTGTGGCCATACCATTTTGCCGATGTAAGCCACAAAGGAAACGAGAGCGTTGGCGATTCGATCCATGAGTGGAAAGAGTTCCACAGACTTAGCAGCCCCTGACCTATGCTGAACCAAAAAGGTCAAAACACTGGTAATGGCCGCGAGCACAAAAAAAGGCACCTTTTCCAGAACTAAGCGGAGAGGAGACCACCTCTGCCAAGAGTGACTGAGAGATCTGAAGTGGGGCGTGCCATTGCCGTTTGGCCATTGGTCAGACTGGAGTCGCTGCAGTGGCCAGTAGTCCAGAAGAAGTAATACGAAAGGAAGGGTTACTATTATGGGTTTGGCCATAAGGCCGAAAGCAAAAGTAAAAAAAATCAGCAGATATCTCCTGAGTGATGGACGGGCAACATAATAAAGATATGTCAACACGGTGAGCATCCAGAAAAAGGTGCTTAGAACGTTCTTCCGTTCAGCCACCCAGGCCACCGACTCTACATTAAGGGGATGCAAACCAAACAGTGCTGCAATGAAAGCGCTCTTCCAGACTGCCCCTGTCATCCGCTTGAATATCAAGAATAGCAGAAGGGTGTTCGCTATGTGCAAAAGTAAATTGGTCCAATGATATCCCATGGGATTTAAGCCGTAGAGTTCAAAATCTAACATGAATGATAGCCAGCTGAGCGGCATCCAATAGGAAGGTTCGCAGGAGGTGAATGCCCAGGCGACGTTTTGAGAAGTGAGGCCATTCTGAACGTGGCGATTTTCTGTAACATATTGATTGTCGTCATAGTTGGTAAAATCACAATGAACTATCTGCCAGAATATCGCCAAGGTAGTACAGACTAATAGAAGAGAGATAAGAAAGTCACGTTTTGCAGCGAACATGTGGGTCATTTTGGCTATAAACGTTTTCACAGTAGGCTCTGTCTATAAGTAACGTACATTTCAATAGTGGATATTATTGCAATTATCAACCACTCTAAAGCCGATGTCAGCGCAAAAGCCATTGGAGTTCAGTGTGAATTCATTGCTTTTTTGCACCAATTAACAAAACTGTTGCCAAGGGAAGAGGTATTATTCTTGCCTCTAACCAGACAATTACGGCAAAGATTCTGTTAGCAATCTTAAAGCATAAAGCCAAGATATCAAAAAATAAGCTCCGTCGAGCCGCACTCGGCTTATTTTGCTTGCCCTTGTCCAATAAAGAGAAAAAAAGAACAGCACACCACATCGTCATCTTCTCTAAAGGTCCCAAAACCTTTTTGACAGAAAAGATCCTTAATCCCGCAGCCTGTATTCGCTCTTTTATTTCATCTAGTTCATACCGTCGAAAATGTTTTACAAAATGATCATCGCGGGCGAAATAAAAACGTCGGTGGGGGAAGGTAATGAAGAGGTCACCTGAGGGTCTCAAAACACGAGCCAGTTCTCTTAGAGCAGTGCGATCCTCCTCAATGTGCTCTAATACTTCTGAACACACCGTATGAGCAAAAGCGTCAGATCTGAATGGTAGATGGATGGCATCGGCGACCACGTACCATCCTTTGCCGTGTCTATGCTTTAAAGTCTGGAGACCTGTTAGAGATAATTCTGAATAAACAATTGTATCGGTGTTGGTGATCATAGGAGAGAGTCCACTCCCCAACTCCAGAATCAAGCCAGAGCTCTCAGCCTGGATACTTTTCTCCACTGCTCTTTTGCGCAGCACATAGTTGTAGAGACAGTTCTTTAAAAGAACGTATGTATCTTTCTCAAAAAAATCATCAAAAGGGTTGATCGATGAGACGTCCATTTTGCCTTGTTCGAATCTCTCTCCTCGCAACAAATGGTAGTGTTATATCAACTAACTTGAGTAAAATTGTTTGCTCGAGAGGGAAATAACCTTGAGTTGATCAGGTTCATTTTCGTCAGTCGGAAAGCTAAACCGGTCGTCAAGCAACCGAAGCCGTATTTGACGCTTCGTTGGAGGTTAATGGATGAGGCCTCGGTAAAATATTTGGTTGGGCAGGTGACTTCAGCTATGGTATGCCCGAACCAAAGAATTTGGGCCAACATTTGGTTATCGAAGACGAAATCATCGGAGTTTTGCTCAAGGGGTAGCTGTTTTAAAAGTTTTCGGGAAAATGCCCTGTAGCCAGTGTGATATTCAGATAATTTAGCACCCAAGAAAATATTCTCCACAAGTGTGAGAAACCGATTTGCTAAGTATTTCCAGAGAGGCATTCCGCCTTGCAAGGCATATCCGCCGAGAATTCTAGACCCCAACACACAGGGATACAAATCGTTGCCAATTATGGAGACCATGGCAGGAATCAATCTGGGGGTATACTGATAATCGGGGTGGACCATGATGATGATATCCCCACCTTGCTCGAGTGCCATTCTATAGCATGTCTTCTGATTAGCCCCATAGCCCTGGTTGCGTGGATGAACCTGGACTATGGTATGGGGAAGGTTCTTGGCGATGGCAACGGTCTCATCTTGACTGCCATCGTCCACCACAATCACCAAATCGACAATCTCTTGCTCCATTACCTCCTCATACGTTTTGTGCAGGGTCTGGGCTGCATTGTATGCCGGCATTACCACAATGACTTTTTTGTTTTTAAACATCTTTCGTCCTCGAAACCAGTAAAATGAGCAAAATCAATGCCAATTAACCGCCAAAGTGTAAGATGTCCCCCTCAGCCTGGAAAGAAGAGGCAAGCATGCCTTGGCTAGGAGAAGAGAAACCGCATAGTTCATGCTTGATTTCCCGAGGGGAGTGTACCATACTTTCGCCAATGCTGTGGGATAGACTATAAGACATTTACGGCGTGCGGTATGCGTTTTCCGGGCTACGGTATTAGGCAGTGCGTCAAGTTTTATTTCACTTCTAATGGCACATCAATTGCTTAAGAAGAGGAATTATAATCTGGTAGGGGTACTCGACGGCTCATGAGAGTCTGTTGATTGCCGACAAATAAGATGCATTCGAGCAAAAAAACCTAATCAAGTGAAATTATGGGCACAAAGAACATCCTGGTTACCGGAGGTGCCGGATTCATTGGGACAAACTTCATCCGTCAGGTTCTTGTAGAGATGAAGAACTGGCGGGTTGTAAATCTCGATGCCTTGACCTACGCGGGCAACCTCGCCAATTTTCAGGATTTTTCCACCAGCCTAACAAATAGGCATCGTTTCATCCATGGAGATATAAGGGACAAAAGTCTCCTGGCACGTCTCTTTGCTGAGGAAAGCTTCGACATAGTGGCGCATTTCGCGGCGGAATCCCATGTGGATCGATCAATTTTGGGGCCAGAGGCATTTTTAGAGACAAACGTGGAGGGAACCTTTCACCTCCTCGAGGCGAGCCTCAAGAGTTGGAAGGAGAGGGGCAGGCCGAAACGTTTTCGTTTTTTGCATATATCTACAGATGAGGTTTACGGCAGTCTGGGGCCGGAAGGATACTTCACCGAGTCTACACCCTATGATCCTTCCAGTCCTTATTCAGCCTCCAAGGCTGCCTCGGACCACTTTGTCAGGGCCTATTTTCGCACCTACGGCCTTCCCACCATCATCACAAATTGCTCCAATAATTTCGGCCCTTATCAGTTTCCTGAAAAGCTCATTCCCCTGATGATCTTGAACATTATGGAAGAAAAACCTTTACCGGTCTACGGCGACGGCAAGCAGGTTCGGGACTGGCTCTATGTCATAGACCACTGTGATGGACTTGTAAGGGTTCTCCAGGAGGGACGGCCAGGGGAAACGTACAACATAGGGGGAGGGGCCGAGCGGCAAAATATTGATGTCGTCCACATGCTCTGTGATTTTCTCGATGTCCGCTTGGACAGAACCGGCCGAAAATCCAGCCGAAACCTCATTCAGTTTGTCAGCGACCGACCTGGGCACGACCGACGCTACGCTATTGACGCCAGCAAAATCAGGGGTGAGCTGAAGTGGAGCCCAGCACATAAATTCGAAGAGGCATTAGAGGCTACGGTGGATTGGTATGTGGCTAATAAGGACTGGGTGGAGATGGTTCGCAGTGGGGAGTACCGAAAGTGGATCGAGATCAACTATGACAGACGAGGATGATTATTTGCCCCAGGAGGGTGATACAAAGTAAGAGCTTCGCAAAATCCCTAGAGTTCAGCTCTAGGTACAACTTCCAAGGCGGTCAATCACTTTGTGTCCTTCGTGTTCTTTGTGGTTGATAAGAATTTTCGTGAGGGGAAAAGTATGAAGGGGATAATACTGGCTGGTGGTTCAGGAACTCGTCTGTATCCCATTACCAGGGTGGTAAGCAAACAACTCCTGCCGGTATATGACAAGCCCATGGTGTATTATCCCCTCTCGGTCCTTATGTTGGCAGAAATCCGTGATATCCTCATAATTTCCACTCCACAGGACTTGCCCCTTTTCCGGGAGCTTCTAAGTGACGGGTCCCAGTGGGGCCTTTCATTTGCCTATGCTGAACAACCGCGGCCTGAAGGGATCGCCCAGGCTTTCATCATTGGCCGAGATTTTGTGAACAGTGACAGGGTTTGCCTCATCCTAGGGGACAATATCTTCTATGGCCATGGTCTACCTGACAAATTGCGCACTGCAGTCTCTCAGGAGGAAATGGCAACCATCTTCGGCTACTGGGTGAGGAACCCACAGCGTTATGGTGTTGTCACCTTCGATGCAGAGGGTCGGGCTGTTGATGTTGTGGAAAAGCCCAAGGCACCCACGTCTAATTGGGCGGTTACCGGGCTCTACTTTTATGACAACCGGGTGTTGGATATAGCTGCCGATCTCAAACCTTCTGCTCGTGGCGAGTTGGAGATCACCGATGTAAACGCAGCCTATCTTAAAATGAAAGCACTGCGGGTGGAGAAACTGGGTCGAGGAATCGCCTGGCTGGATACCGGCACACCTGAGACTCTCATGCAAGCTGCAAACTTCATCGAAACCATCGAGGAGAGGCAGGGCTTGAAGATTGCCTGCGTTGAAGAGATTGCCTATCGTATGGGTTACATAAGTAGTGATCAGTTGGAGAAACTGGCCCGGCCCCTGATCAAAAATGGCTATGGTCAATATCTTATGGATATTTTGCAGTATGAAGGGCTGTTACCTTAAACTTGTCAGTCCTTCAACAAGCTCGGGATAGCGGCTTAGCAGTGGGGACATCTGCTGCAGGAATAAAGTGTATGAAATCACAGAATCTAAGCACCAAATCTCGGTTTTCGGGTGTCAGGTTTCAGGTGTCAGGAAAGAGAAACAAAAAGACTGAAACCTAAAACCTCGCTACCGGCTATCCCGCCGCGGGCGAGACTGACCTTGGCCAAAGGGTATAGGGCTATACGAATAGTATGAAAATTATCAATACATCCCTGCCAGGCGTCTATATCATTGAGCCTCAAGTCTTTAGCGACGTCCGAGGCTTTTTCATGGAGACCTACCAGCAGAGGAGGTACTCAGAAGCTGGCATAGAACAAGTATTTATCCAGGACAACCTTTCAAGCTCAATCCGCGGAAGCCTAAGGGGGCTACACTATCAAATCAATCACGGGCAGGCGAAGCTGATCCAGATAGTAAAAGGGAGCATTTTTGATGTTGCCGTGGACATTCGGAGAGGCTCACCCTCTTTTGGCCATTGGGCCGGAGTTCATCTCAGTGGCGAAAACCAACGTCAGGTATTTATCCCGGAAGGATTTGCCCATGGCTTTTGTGTTCTGAGCGAAATTGCCCTCGTCGTTTATAAATGCTCAAATTTCTACGCCCCCGAGGATGAGGGCGGTATTCTCTGGTCCGACCCGGATCTTGCCATCGATTGGCCCGTTGAAAAACCGCTGCTCTCAGACAAAGATAGTCGCTTGCCCTGTTTAGCAGATGTTCCCCTTGAGAGATTGCCCCTTTACAAGGAAAGGACATGAAAGTTCTGGTTACCGGTGCCAGTGGCCAGGTGGGATGGGAACTGTCAAGGAGCTGTGTAAGAAAAGGTTTCGAGATTCTGGCTTTGGACCGGATAAATCTCGATATTACCGATCAAAGTGCAATTTACAGAAAAGTAAGGGAATCTGGGGTTTCCCTGGTGGTAAATGCGGCAGCCTACACAGCTGTTGATCAAGCCGAATCGGAGCCGGAAGTAGCCTTTGCCGTAAACCGCGACGGACCGGCCTACTTGGCCTCTGTCTGCGCTGAGGCCGCAATTCCTCTTATCCATATCTCCACAGATTTTGTCTTTGACGGTAAAAAGGAAGGCCCCTACCTCGAGTCGGATCAGATCTCCCCTCTCAATGTTTACGGGGAAAGCAAAGCCGCAGGGGAGACGGCAGTGAGTACGCGTCTTCGTGAGCATATCATTGTGCGCACTTCCTGGGTTTATGGCCTCAAGGGTCGCAATTTTGTCAAGACCATGCTGAACCTGGGCCGTAAAAGAGATGTTATCCAAGTGGTTGAGGATCAATATGGTTGCCCGACCTATGCAGCAGATTTGGGGGATGTGATTATGCGAATCGCTGCCCAGATGCGAGAAAAAAAAGAGATCACCTGGGGAACCTATCATTATTGCGGCAGGGGGGTGACAAGTTGGCATGGTCTGGCGCAAGAGGTTTTTTCACTGGCAGGTCAATATACTTCACTCAAGGTGAAAAAAGTAGAGGCAATACGCACGGCTGACTATCCAACACCCGCAAAGAGGCCCCTGAATTCAGCCCTGGATTGCTCTCTAGTTGAAAAGACCTTTAACATCCATCCCAAGCCTTGGCGAGATAGTCTTGCCCACATGATCACAATGCTTTTTTCAGTCGAAAGATCTAATTAATCTTAGAAAGTTATAAGTTAGAGGGCATAGTCAAAAGCACCAGATGCAAGGCGCACAAATCTTTGGGAATGAGGCGTACTTCGCGGTACGCTGCAATGACTAAAGATGAAGTGGAGCGCAGCAGATGGACCTTTTGACTATGCCCTCAGTCGAAAAATCGGAACCAGAAAATGGCAAAAACTGCCTTTACCCCATCTTTCCAACCGATTTTCTTGCCTTCCTCGTAGGTCCTGCCACTATAGCTTATGGGAGTCTCATAGATGCGATAACCCCTCTTGGCTATTTTTGCGGTAAACTCTGGTTCGAAGCCGAAACGATTTGATTTCACCGTGATTTCATCGAGAACTTCCCTTTTGAAAACCTTGTAACAAGTCTCCATATCGGTAAGGTTCAAGTTGGTGAACATGTTGGAAAGTAAGGTGACGAATTTGTTGCCCACATAGTGCCAAAAGAAAAGGACCCGGTGAGGGCCACCGAGAAATCTCGAGCCGTATACCACCTCAGCTCTCCCGTCGACGATGGGAGCGAGAAGGAGAGGATACTCTCTGGGATCATACTCAAGATCTGCATCCTGAATAATCACTACATCACCAGTTACAGCCTGGAAGCCTGTGCGCAAGGCGGCACCTTTGCCTTGATTGTGATCATGGTAGAGGACAGCGACATTTTCATCACCTTGGTTAATCTCTCGTAGGTGCTCCCGGGTGCCATCTGTGGAATAATCGTCCACGATGATAATCTCTTTTTCAGACTCAACTGCTTGTACGCGACTGACAATCTCCTTGATGGTTTCAACTTCATTGTAAACAGGTATTACGACTGAGATCTTCATGTTAGCGAACTCTCGGTAGCTGTTTGAAGAATTCCACGGATTCTACGTTACTCCAACAAAGTTCCCCATGGAGAAAGACCTTTGAAACCCTCCACGGCAAGTTTAAGGTCAGACCCCTGACCCAGAGTTTGTCACTCCTCAGCAAAATCTCGATAGAGGCTGTGCTCTTGGATAAAGGCAGCTACCTCCACAGGAACGAGCTCAGTGATTGACCGGCCTTCACTTACACGTTTACGTACCACGGTTGAAGATATTGTGTCCAGGTTCTCTTCTATCTCCAGAGTGCGAATGCGATTGCGATATTTCTGCACCAAAGTATCCCCCGGCAGCTGAAATTTTCCCTGCCGCTCGAAGACCAACAATTGAAAGTCGGCAAACATCTTGGCCAAGGCTGCAGCGGGATCGTCATAAGGCCAGGTGAGAATCCGTTCGGCAGCATCTCGTCCAGTGATAAAAAAAATTTCCGGTTTCTGGGGATATATCTGTTGCAAAGCGATGCAAATGTCGAGGAAAAGGCCATGGGAGCAAACTCCCAGGGAGATATAAGGAATACCGCTGCTGCCAAGCCGCATCATTTCCAGACGTTGTTCAACCGAAACCTCAAGGCGAGGTTTGTTGGGCAGGACTCTGGAAAGCACAAAAAATACCTGGTCAAGGTTAGCCAGTTTCTTTGAGTAACGGGCCAATAGCAGGTGGGCCCGAGTTATAGGGTTGTAAGCTCCCCCGAGGACCCCCAAACGTCCATTGGTTGGTGGTGGGCCTGCCTGTGCTGGAACAAAAACTTCAAACCTCGGGACATCTGAATTGGCTGACCGGGGATTATTTCCCGCGGAAGAAAGACTCATCAATCATCGCCCTCCGAAGTCTGTCCAAAGCAGTGTAAGCAGCTGCAAGCTTTACTTTCTGACGATCACCTCCAAACTGTAACCGTTCGGTGTACAATCCCTTACCACACAGAAGAGCCAGGTATACCGTTCCCACGGGCGTCTCCTGGGTGCCACCGGTGGGGCCTGCAATGCCGGTTATAGACAAAGCAATATCTGCCTTGCTTTCTTGCTGCACCCCCCGCACCATGGCCTTAGCAACCTCTGAACTCACCGCTCCATACCGGTCGATCAGGGTAGGGGATATAAGAAGCTGGCTGACTTTGGCTGCTTCACTGTAGGTTACCATGCTGCGGTCAAAATAAACGGAACTTCCAGGTACGTTGGTGATGAGGTGTGCAATAAGACCGCCCGTGCATGACTCAGCAAGAGCCAGAGAATACCCCCTCTCGGTGAGCAACCGTCCCACCACCATTTCCAGGGTATGGTCTCCCTCGCCATACACGTACAGTCCAAGTAGATTGCGAGCAGCTTGCACGACTTCCTCCAGGGCGGCATTGGCAGCGGTCACGGTTGAATCTTGGGCAGTAAGAGTCAAGAGGTTTTCCGGAAAGCGCGGATAGTAGCCAAAACCAACAGTGGGATGTTTCTTTTCCAGGATCTCTAACCGCTGAGCTATTTCAGATTCCCTGAGTCCCATGAGGCGCAAAGAGTGTGACCGGGTAACTTTTTTTCGGGGAAATCGGTTTTTAAGAGTTGGCAGAACAAAATCTGCAAGCATGTCAGCCATCTCGTCTGGTACGCCAGGAAGGAAAAAAAGGGGTTTTGCGGCATCGCCTATGTAGTAACCAGCTCTGGGTCTGACCAGGTCTATGCGCTCTGCTCCTTTGGGAAGTTCAGCCATTTTAGCAATGGCGGGAGTCATGGACAGATTATGTGCTTCAAGATGACTGGAAATTACCTGCCAAGACTTTGGATCACGGCGCAAGGGACGATTCAAGGCTCTTGCTACTGCAAGGTTGGTGCGATCGTCTGTGGTGGGACCCAGGCCACCGGTGATCACTACGAAATCAGCCCGCTCCATGGCAGTCAACAGGGCCGAGGCAATGTCATTTTCCCGGTCCCCTACCACGGTCATCCAGCGGAGATGGTAGTCAGCCAACCTCAAATGGTGACCGATATGAGCACCGTTGTTATTTATAGTCCGCCCGGATAATAACTCGTCGCCAACAGTAATCAATTCACCAAACATAACAATCTTCCGATTGCGTCAGTGGTCCATCGTGTTTAAGGCATGGAGCATCGAGCATAGAGTTAGAATTTTGAAATCCGTATTTCAAAAGTCCAAATTATAGTCTTTGTCGTTTGTCGTCTGTCCTCTGCCCTCCGTCATCTGACTTCTGACCTCTGATGTCTCTCTTCCCCTATCATCTGTCTCCTAGATTCTGACTCCTGACTCCTATCTTCTCACTCCCTAAAGAAGCCCCGCAACCATAAACAGCAGTCTCAGGGTAACATTGGTAAAGACTCCGGCAAGGACATCGTCAATGACAACCCCCCAGCCACCCCGCATCCGTTTTTCCACACTTGAGATAGGCGGGGGCTTAACGATATCAAAGAGACGGAATAGACCGAAACCCAGAAAAAGGGTTAATGGGTTGAGGGGGAGCCACAATAGACTAATGAGAAAACCTGCCATCTCATCTATGACAATGGGTCTCGGATCGTGAGCCTCAAGGAGGATTTCGGCCCTCCCCGAAATCCAGGCACCGAAGGCCACAAAGACAAGGGCTACAATACCTTGGACAACTAAATTCACTCGATGGACGAGAATCACAAGAGGGATGGCGGCAAAAGTTCCCCACGTACCAGGCATAAGAGGAAGAAAGCCGGTGAAACAACCCGTGGCCAAAAAGACCACGATGTCATTCTTACGGGTAGAATTCATAGATGGCATCCTCAAACCTATTATGAAGATTGATTTAGCTTTCCAGTCCCTGTGGCTGAAACTGTTCTCGGTGAGGCATCAAATCCTGCCTAGCCTGGCGGCTTGCCAGGTCTCTTTTATGTCTAATTTCCGTCTATCTTACTGAGTTTATCTCCATAACCAGAATAGACCCGTTATCGTAGAGAATCTTTGAATCTCTAGCCATACCTCTCAATGTCTTGATAAATTGGTAAGTTCGGACCCCCATAGTATGTGCGCGAGCATATGGGCTGGCAGTCCATTCTAGCAGTACCTGCTTTGGACGAATTGCAGGCGATTTATTTTGCCACAGTACATAATGTGTATCCAAGTCGATAAAGTATTTGATTCCTTCACTTACCTGTCCACCGAATGGAAAGTCAAGCCAAGGATTTGCCAACCCGGCAGGATCAATATCAAGTATTCTGTTACGTCCATAGTCAAGATGCATTGCCAAATGTGTTAACGCCACCAGATTCTTACCCGCAGGCACAACAAACTGGGCCTCTTGTATGTATTTTTTTGCATCAGCACTCAATGCATATTCATTATAGTCCAGATAGAGAGGATCTCTGGCCAATTCAGTGAACGATAAGGTTGAGCCAAAGTGGTAGGCTTGTCCGGCTCGTTCGGCAAGAGATTCGTAAAAAATAACCACAAGACCCGCTGCAAGAAGGGCAAAAGTGAGCAGCGGAATCTTAGAAGATAGATTGTTGGTCCTCTTCAGCGCCATTGATTCTGAAATTGCAGTGGCAGCAATGATCAAGCCGCACGGCACGGCAGCTATGAGAACAGGGCATAGGTATCGCAAACAATTGTCAGGTCCTGTAAGAATGGGAGTAATGATGAAGATACTAACAACATATAATATCGGGGCTGTGGCGCATGTCGCAAAGCCCATTACCTTGCGAGGAGAATGTGCCGGGTGAACTGCCGTTTTATAGACAAAAAGAGACAAGCAGCACAGAGTAACGACTAGCACTGTTGCTGTGTAGTGAGCG
Source organism: Deltaproteobacteria bacterium (assembly GCA_022340905.1). Classification (GTDB taxonomy): domain Bacteria; phylum Desulfobacterota; class Syntrophobacteria; order BM002; family BM002; genus BM002. The sequence continues at coordinate 14,415 of JAJDNB010000174.1, forward strand.
AAAGTAGTACCAAAGCCATAAAACAGTTTCTCAGTGGAAAAAAGATTGATTGCAGGTGCAGTCTGTCCGGCAAATCCGCTATCCAGAGGGTAAGCTTGTGGACCAATGATATATGACAACCAACTTATCCAGTTTGAACGATACAGGAGTATCCAAGGGGAAGAGAAAAGTAAAGTAACAAGGACAGTCCTCATACCCCACCTCATGGCAATTCTCGTTGAATGTAACAGGCAAAATATTCCCAACAATACTAAAACAAAGTGGGTTATTATAACCAAGAGAAAAAAAGTTTTTAGCGCGATCAGCGCACTATAGGATAATCCCAAGAGGGTCAGAAAGGGCCAAGATAATAATGTATTTTTGTCCTCTCCAAGATTCATCCATGGACCAAGAAATAAAAAAATCATTATTGCGCTCGCCGTATATAATGAGGAAATATTGACATATTGCGGGTTAATAAAGATGGGAACCAAAACCACCAATGGTATGTACCAAAAAGGAATTTCTGAGCGCATACTCGCACTCAGAATAGACATGAGGCAGAGGAGAAAGGCGAACACCTCGTCTACACTATTTACATAGCCAATGGGCCAATGAGCCAGGGCGAAGCCCTGCAGAAAGGCTTGTCCCCCGAGAGTTTCACTTCCTAAAGCACTGAAACGGCTTCCTTTTACGCTTCCAGTCGCTAACATACGGATTGGATGACTCAAGTATTTTTCGAAATCATCGTGATAATTGAATGCTTGCGGCGACGAAATGGTATGAGCAAGAAAGACAAAGACAATAAAGATTGCCAATGCTGATGGGAGGAAACGGAGCAGTACATCTTTCCTGCAGTATAGACTTCTGTACTCAGAAAACTTTTTCAGATTCCATGAACGCACCAAAGCGAACGCAAAGTAAGCCAGTCCGAAGATTACCATTCCATCGAGTACCAAAGGGTAAGCTATCCCCAGTAGATTCAATATACCGCCCGAGAATATCCATGCAGACAGTCCCAAGCAAATGGTAAAAGGAAACGGCCAGGAGAGTCTCAGAGATTTTTCAAGCAGGTGGCCCCAACCAAAAAGAGATGAAAAGTATATGAGTGCCAATAAAGCAATGGTTGCTACCTTAAACAAATGATCACTCCAATCATAGACACTCACCCATCATGAGAAAGGCAGGTTATTTGCGTGTTGAACTATCAAGGTCAAATGGCGAGGCTGCGGCGCTCAGCTGTTCAGAAAAGACGAATCACTCCTTGGCTTTGTCACCGTGTCCTAGGTTCGGACTCCTGTAGTCGTCTTCTTGCTCTACGTGACGCCTCCTCGTAAACCTGCTTCAAAGGTATTTTATGCTTCAAGGCGGCTTTTCTGCAAGAATCGTACTCAGGTGTCAAGGTCGGTTCGCCTACGGGGCTTGAGGCAACCTTGACGAGAATGTTCCCAAAAGGAGTTTGGACACGAATAGTGTGCCGCGCAAGACTGTAGCGCTCCACCTCGTGAATGCGGATACCGAGAGTTGTCGTTTCACTGAAGAGGATCTGGAGTACAGATTCTCTCAGTCCCTCGGGGATCAAAACTCGCAGCAGTTGCCCGGGACGATTTTTTTTCATCTGGGCAGGCAAGATATTGACATCCAGTCCGCCCGCATTGAGGAGTTGTTCCATTAGGTGCCCATAGAACTCGGGATTCATGTCATCGATGCTGGTTTCAACCATCAAAAGTTTTTCCTTCGCTACCTCTGAAGGTGCCTGGCCCAAGACAATGCGGAGAAGGTTGGGGGGTTGGTCTTCAGGGTATAGTCCTGCCCCGTAGCCGACTCGTGCAATAATCATTTCGGGAAAGCCGCCGTAGCTGGAGCAAATGGTGGTGAGAATTGCTGCCCCGGTGGGAGTCACCATTTCCCGCTGCTGCCCTGAATCGTAGACTGGTGTGGACTCGAGGAGAGCGAGAGTTGCAGGCGCTGGGATAGGCAACGTCCCGTGTTGGCACTGGACAAATCCTCGTCCCAGAGGCAAGGGAGAGGCCACAACCTTTTCTATATCCAGAAGATGAAGCCCAATGCAGGCTCCGACCATATCTACAATAGAGTCTATAGCCCCTATCTCATGGAAGTGTACATCTTCGGGAGACTGCTGGTGCAGATTGCCTTCGACTCCCGCTAGTCGTTCCAATATGGCCAGACTCGTCTGCTTTACCTTACCAGGTAGTCTGCTCTCTCCAATCATCTCGCGTATCTGAGCCATGGAACGATGCGGCTGTTTGCCTTCTTCGACCTGGATATTTAGTCTGGTTCCGCTAATTGCTCCCCGTTTTTCTCTGGACACTGCAAGCTTATAACCGCCGAGCTTCATTTTAGCCAGATAACCGGTAAGCGTGTCCAGGTCCAACCCTAGATCAAGGAAAGCTCCCAGGATCATATCGCCGCTGATTCCGGAAAAACAGTCGAAGTAAGCTATTCTCATGCCATTAGAGGTCCCATGGTGCTAAAAGAAAATTAAACCACAAAGGGCACAAAGGACACAAAGAGATACAATCTCAAATATTCCCTATGTGCTCTTCGTGTGCTTCGTGGTTTATATATTTGCCTCCGTTATTATTGGAAAGTGAAGTGGGAAATACGGAGGTAGCGGTCAATCATCCGACTGTAGTAAGAAATGGCTTCCTCGTTGTCTCCATACTCGTAGTGTACCAGCATCTTATCGTTTTCGTAACTTTCAGTCTTCCTGATGGCGCCCTTCTCACAAAAGAACTTGATCCCGTTCTCAAAGGTGATGCGAGAAATACTCTCAAAACGTTCAACAAGCTCAAGCTTGTAGAGCTTATTTCCCAAGGTGTTGACTTTTTTTAGAAAATCCTTTTCAGTCAGAGTCTCACTTACGAGATACTTGGTAGCCCTGAGCACGATCCAGTAGGATTCAAAATAACTTTTCAACAGGCTGGCAAAGCACGAGAGTATCTTTAGCCCCTGGTGAGTAATCCGATACGTGTTCTCCTGGCTTCTCATACTGGTTACGAACCCCTGAGTCATATAATAGGCAAGAACCTCGTCAATGGTCTCCTGAAGATTCTCGTCTGCGTCATAGACAAACTCGAACTTGAAGAAATTCCTGAAAAAAAGAAGATCTTCTTCTATTCCGTCCAGATTGAATTCAAATGCTTCTTTGGCCAAAATCGCAGAGGAAATGTAAGCGGCTGGCAAGAGAAAATGAATAATGTTGTTTTTATAGTACTCAAGATTCAGCCGGTTGCCATCGTCCAGTGTGTAAATACGCTCCTCCTCGTCCGTTTCATCCTCATCCGCCAGCAGTTCTATCCACTTGCTTTTCTCCATAAGACTCAAAACGTCTTCAAGCGCTTGCTCTAAGTCTTGAAGCCTACTCGGCATGCGCACCCCACGATGCTGCAGGTAACTGTAATAATTGCGGATGACGAGTTTAATCTCAGCTAGAGTGATTCCCCGCTTTGAGGTAGTAAGGATGACAGCAGCTACGAGGGCGAAGGGGGTTATCATGGAAGAGCTATTGATATTTTGAATGATACGCCAGGCAAAGTCTCGATACATGGCGTGTCGCTCTTTAGGCTTCAGCGTCTGAAATTCGAGATCGAATCGCTGCATGTATGACTTGAGCGACATGGGTTGGGCAAATTTCACGTAAACTGTACCGTAACGTCTCTTGAGAACGCTGCGGGCACGTACTAACTGGGCCAGGCTTTCCTGTTTTTTACTGCTGCCTTTGACTTCCTTGAGGTAGGCTCCTTCTTCCAATACCCTGTCGTAGTTAATTGCACAGGGTACAAAAATCAAATCATCGCAGTAGCCTTCCTCTACTGCCTGCATGAGAATGGCCAGCAACCCGAGTTTGGGCAGAACCATTTTTCCCGTTCTACTACGACCACCTTCTATGAAAAACTCGAGATTGTGACCCTCGCTTACCAAGGTTTTAATATAGGCAGCAAAAACGTCGGTGTAAAATTTTTGTCCCCGAAAACTTCTCCGTATAAAGAAAGCTCCCGATTTGCGGAAAAAGGGGCCAAGAGGCCAGAAAGCCAAATTTTTACCTGCGGCAACCAAGGGAAGATTGAGGTTGTGCTTGTAGAACAAATAAGACAGGACTAGATAGTCGATGTGGCTCTTGTGACAGGGAATATAGACAAGCGGTGCTTTCTGTGCTGACTGTTTCACCATGTCCAAGGAATCAACATCTACCTCAATGCCATCATAAATGGTGTTCCAGATCCAAGTAAGGAGTCGCTCAGCGATCTGAACGTAGGTTAGATGAGGGTCGGTGGCAATCTCGTCGAGGTAGCTGTCAGCCTCTTTGCGAACAATTTCAATGGTCCTATTATTGATACGAGCCCTTCTCTCCATGCGTTTCTGCAAGTCGTTGTTGTGAAGGACCATATCCTTTATCTCCCAACGGCTCTTCATAATCGGACCTGTTACCACCCGGCGGTGACGATTAATACGATCAATTAGGTCTCTTCTAAGGAGAAAAGCGAGTCCAGTTTTGGAAGAGTCCAAGTTTGGCTGATCCTCCAGCCAGACCTTCAAATTGAGGGGTTCGGCTATCTCCAAGATGTTGTTTTTATAATTCCGAAGGAAGGAAAAGAGTTTACGCAATTTTCCCGGTCTTTCCTTGTCCCCAAAAAAGACATCCACAATCCCCTTGTGTTGTTTTTCAGGTGCTTTGCCGTGGAAGATCAAAGTGGGCACCAAAATGATCGGCTTGTCTGAGGCCCGCTGAATATCGACCAACAGATGCAAGGGGTCCTGTTCGATGAGGCCGACTCGGCGGTAGTAACCTGTCTTGCCCACAAGGAAGATGACTGAAGGTTCCTGTGCCAAAACGAGTTCCCGGTAGTCGCCGGTTTGGTAGGGATTAGGAAATCCTCCTTCCTTGAGGTAGTGGTGAAGGAATGAAAAGAGGAGTTTTATGGCCTTGACGAAGTGGAGCCATAATAGTGGCCTCGTATCAAAGGCAAACATGGGTGGTTGCAGACCAGCCTGGGAGAGGCGTGCACAAAGAAACAACAAGTCCAACTGGCTGCGGTACTTGCAGGCATAGACCAGGTAGCCTTGCTCCTCCATCTCTTGCAGCAACCGCTGCTGGCTTTCGAGAAGTGTGGCTTTGCTGGCAAGCTTATAGAGGATCCTACCTAAGGGAGAGGAGAATGTTGACTTTACCGTGAGGAACTGATCTATTTTTGCATCGCTCTCAGCCTGTGCAGAGTCGGGCTGCGATTTCTGTTTTTTGTTGAAAAATCCGAAGAAGGCCATGCTTCATTTTTTTCAATAAAGGGTGAATACATACTACATTTTTGTTGGCTAAACTTAGCAGATTTGCAGTCCAAAACCAAACGATTTCTTGGAGAACTGGAGCGATCTAGCTCAGCCCCGGCCGCCTTCATGTTCTGCCGACAACATTTGATCAAACATCCGAGCTCAAAGACTAGTCATATCCACAAAAAGACTTTTCCGGGATTTCTTTGGATGTCATAGCCAGATGAAAGAGCCGGGAGGAAGGGCGAGCTCCTCGACCAAGAGGGGAACAGACAGGTCAAAATAAAGGAATGGATGCGCCCAGTGAGTGTCCCGATTTGCGGCTTCCAACCACTTGTCTTCAGGTTTCTTGGGAATCTCTTTCCTGGGAACGTATGCCTTTGTGCTCCTTGTGGTTGAAGTGATTACAGCGCTAAGCCGCCTTTTCCACCTTAACCGCACACACTTTGAACTCAGGAATCTTTGCCGTGGGGTCGTGCGCCGGGTTAGTAAGGACGTTAGCGCAAGTTTCAGCGAAGTGGAACGGCATGAACACCACCCCCCGGTCAACTCTGTCGGTCAAAATCACCTTGACCGTAATCTCACCCCGCCGTGAGGTGACCCTGACTCTTTCGCCCTGCCTAACTCCAAGGTGGCTGCCATCCTCAGGATGCATCTCTAAACTCCCTTCGGGCATCTCAGCATGGAGTGAGGGGGAAACCCTGGTCATGGTACCCGTGTGATAATGGACATGCACCCTACCGGTGCTCAGCCAGAAGGGATACTCATCGTCCACCACCTCGGCAGGGGGCTTGTATTCGATGGCATGAAACAGTCCCAGGCCCCTGGCAAATTTGTCTTTGTGTAAAAACTTGGTCCCCGGATGGTCCTTATTTGGACAGGGCCAGGCCAGACCCTCGCCCTGTAACCTTTCGTAGGTAATACCCCCGTAAGATGGTGTGAGAGTGGCAATTTCCTTCATTATGTCTTCGGCACTTTCATAGTCCATCTCGTAGCCGAAATGATTGGACAGGTCACGGATTATCTCCCAGTCAGCTCTCGCTTCCCCGACGGGCTCAATGGCCTTGCGCAACAGTTGCACCCTTCTCTCCGTGTTGGTAAAGGTGCCGTCCTTCTCGGCAAAGGAGGTTCCCGGGAGTACCACATGGGCCAGTTCCGCGGTGGGAGTGAGGAAGATATCCTGCACCACCAGGAATTCGGCTTTCTGAAAGGCCTTCTGCACGTGGTTGCTGTCAGGGTCGCTGACCATGGGATTTTCTCCCATGATGTAGAGTGCCTTTAGCGTGCCCTCGGTGAGCCCGTCAAGTATGGCTGGAATGGTAAGGCCTATCTTGTCCGAGAGCTTGGCACCCCAGGCCTTTTCGAACTTGGTCTGGTTGTCGATGACGTTCACTGCCTGGTAGCCGGAATACACATTGGGGAGCCCACCCATGTCACAGGCACCCTGGACATTATTCTGTCCCCTTAAGGGGTTGACCCCGGTAGACTCTTTGCCCATGTTGCCGGTGAGCATGGCAAGATTAGCCAAAGACTTCACATTGTCAACGCCGGTGGTGTGCTGGGTGATACCCATGCAATAGACAATTGAGGCCGCTTCCGCCTTGGCATAGTAATCGGCCATGGTGACAATATCATCAACAGAAACCCCGGTAATCTCCGAGACCTTCTCCGGGGGATACGTTTCAATTACCTTACTGAACTCCTCAAAATTCTCGCATCGCTCTTCAATGAAAGCTTTGTCATGCCAGCCGTTTTTCATAATCACGTGCATAATACCGTTTATGAGAGCCACATCCGTACCAAGTTTGTGGCGCACGTGGATATCGGCCTTGAGAGATAGCTGGATTTTTCTGGGATCTGCAACCACGAGCTTTGCCCCTTTTGCCTTGGCCCGAAAAATGCGGGTGGCTACCAGGGGGTGCGATGAAGTGGTGTTGGAGCCGATAACAAAGACGCAGTTGGCATCCTCTATCTCGGCAACGGAATTGGTCATAGCTCCACTACCGAAGGCGGCGGCAAGACCTACCACCGTAGAGGAGTGTCAGAGGCGGGCGCAGTGGTCCACATTGTTGGTTCCCACTGCGGCTCGGGCGAATTTCATGATCAGGTAGTTTTCCTCGTTGGTCACCTTGGCGGATGCCAGAAAGGCAATGCTATCACTGCCATGGGCTTTCTTTATTTCTTTGAGCTTTGACACGGTGTAGTCTAAAGCTTCATCCCAGCCGACCTCTGTAAGCGTGCCATTTTTGCGAATCAGCGGCTGGCGGAGCCGGCTGGGGTGCTGAATAAACTCGTGGATGTTCCAACCCTTCACACAGAGTTTTCCCTGGTTGATGGGGTTGGTTTTGCACGGAATGGTGCCGATGATTTGGCCGTCCAGCACCTCCAGATAGAGACCACAGCCGCAGCCGCAGTAGGAGCAGGTGGTCAATACTGTACGATAGTCCATGGGAGACTCCTTCTTAATGCTCAGGTGCTTCACCCAGAATATTGAGAGGCGGTTTCTCGTCGGCCGAAGCGAAGCCGGGCCGGTA
>JAJDNB010000176.1 GCA_022340905.1 Deltaproteobacteria bacterium
GGTAAATTGGTCGAATGGTCAAATGGTTATGAATGGCCTCAATGACTAATTACCGATTTGACTATTTGACTAATCGACTAATTGACGAATTACCGGCTTGAACGACTTAAACGGTTTCAACGAGTTGAACGATTTGAACGGCTTTAACGATTTCAACGGAGAAGAGCGGCAATGAAAAAAGGGATCACCACCAGAAGCGAAGATTTCTCCAAGTGGTATACGGATGTGATAATTGGAGCGAGACTGGCTGATTATTCACCAGTCAAAGGATGCATGGTCATTCGCCCGAATGGTTATTCGCTATGGGAGAAAATGCAGTCCTACCTTGACAAGATGTTCAAAGAAACTGGTCACGAGAACGCCTATTTTCCCCTATTAATCCCCGAGAGTTTTCTCCAAAAAGAGGCTGAACACGTAGAGGGGTTTGCACCAGAGTGCGCGGTGGTGACGCACGGGGGTGGCAAGAAACTGGAAGAGCCACTGGTAATAAGGCCGACTTCGGAGACGATAATCTGGGCGATGTTCAAAAAATGGATTATGTCTTACCGTGATCTGCCACTTTTGATAAATCAGTGGTGCAATGTTCTTCGCTGGGAAATGCGTACGAGGTTGTTTCTCCGTACCACAGAGTTTCTCTGGCAGGAAGGACACACGGCTCACGCTACCGCGGAAGAGACCGAGGAAGAAACCCTGCGCATGCTAAATATTTATCAGACTTTTGCCCAAGACTATGCTGCAATACCGGTTATTGCCGGGCGGAAAAGCGATCGGGAAAAGTTTGCCGGAGCTTTACACACCTACACTATCGAAGCGCTCATGCAGGACGGCAAGGCTTTGCAGGCGGGAACTTCACACAATCTGGGACAAAATTTTGCGAAAGCATTCGATGTTACCTTTCAGGATCAGCATGGAAAGCAGCAGCTCGTTTATGCAACGAGCTGGGGGATGAGTACTAGAATGATTGGTGCCTTGATAATGACCCATGGTGATGATCAAGGTTTGGTCTTGCCACCCAGATTGGCACCCTTGCAGGTGGTCTTTATTCCCATATTTAAAGGGAAGGTAGGTCACGGAGAAATCTTGGCTTACGTTGAAAAGATTGCGTCTTCTCTGGATAAAGAAATAAGTTATCGGGTGGATGCCAGGGAAGAATACACTCCTGGGTGGAAATTCAATGAATGGGAACAGGCTGGAGTTCCCATTCGTGTTGAGGTCGGTCCGAGAGACCTTCAAGCCGGGGAAGTTCTTGCTGTCCGGCGGGATACTGGAGATAAAATAAACCTACCAAAGGATAGTGTGAAAGAAAGGGTGAGGGGGCTACTTGATGATATTCAGACTTCCCTTTACAAAAGAGCGCTAAAGTTCCGTGAAGAAAACACTACTGCGGTAAAAGATTTCGAAACCTTTAAAGAAATTATCGCTGGAAAGGGTGGGTTCCTCTATACTCACTGGTGTGGGGATCCAGAGTGTGAGGATCAAATCAAACAAGAAACCATGGCCACAATTCGCTGCATTCCTCTAGAACAAGAGGGAAGAGACGGTGCTTGTGTCCGATGTGGCAAGAAGTCTGGCGAGCGGGTGTATTTTGCTAAAGCGTATTAACTTGCGAGACGAGGCTATAACCTAGAGGTCAGCAGTCAGAGATCTGAGGTCAGCAAGTCAAATGGTCAATTTGTCGAATAGTCAAATGGTGATGAATGGCCTCCATAAAGAATTACCCATTTGACCGATGGACGAAATGGCTTTGAGCTGTGAGCTGAACTAACGATTTCTATAATTTCTACGGTTTCTACGATTTTAACGACTTTAACGATTTGAACGGTTTTGACGATTTGACTTTTTGACTAACAGACGCTATGCGCCATGCGCTCTGCGCCCACAGAGATGATTATGATTCGTCTCAACGATATAGTCGATCGAGTACTCTCCTACCACCCCGAAGCTGACGTTAGTCTGATCGAGAAAGCATACGTCTATTCAGCCAAGGCCCATGCGGGACAGGTGCGACTATCAGGCGAACCCTACCTCATGCATCCTCTGGGGGTGGCCGACATCCTGGCGAGGATGAGACTCGACGTTTTTAGCATAACCTCCGGCCTTCTCCACGATACTTTGGAAGATACTGACACTAATTTAGACGACTTGACGCACCTTTTTGGCAGCGAGGTCTCTCACATAGTCGATGGTGTAACTAAAATCGGTAGATTTGAGTTTAGCAGTCACGAGGAGCGCCAAGCTGAAAATATGCGCAAAATGATCCTGGCCATGGCCGATGATATTCGGGTGGTTCTGATTAAATTGGCAGACAGGCTTCACAATATGCGCACTCTTAATTATCACGGTGTGGGCAAACAGAGACTTATAGCCCGTGAGACCATGGATATCTATGCTCCCTTGGCGGGAAGATTGGGCATTGACTGGATCAAGACGGAGTTGGAGGACCTGGCCTTCTCTTATCTAGACCCTGATGTGTATGAGGAAATTGTCAGTGGTTTAAAGAGAAATGAAGATGAGCGAGAGCGCTATATCAAAGAAGTCAAGGATGTAATCCAGGAGAAATTAGCGGAGCTAGACCTGGAGGGGAAGGTAAGCGGTCGACCGAAACACATATACTCCATCTACAAAAAGATGATCGCCCAGAACCTAGACTTAGAGCACATCTATGACATCATCGCCTTCCGGATTATTCTGAACAGCATTCGCGAATGCTATGAGGCTTTGGGGGTGATTCATTCCTCGTGGAAACCAATTCCTGGCCGCTTCAAAGACTACATTGGCATGCCCAAGGCGAATATGTACCAGTCTTTGCACACAACGGTAATTGGGCCCTACGGCGAAAGGGTTGAGATTCAGATTCGCACAGAGGAGATGCACAGCATTGCCAATGAAGGAATCGCGGCACACTGGGTGTACAAAGAGGGAAGGAGTTTTCCAGAAAACGAAAGCAAGCGTTTTACCTGGCTCCGCCAACTGCTGGAATGGCAGCAAGACCTGAAGGATCCGAGAGAGTTTCTCGAAACGGTTCGAGTGGATCTTTTCCCTGATGATGTCTACGTCTTTACTCCGAATGGTGATGTGAAGGCCTTTCCTCGAGGCTCCACACCGATAGATTTTGCCTACAGCGTTCATACCGAAGTTGGGAATCAATGCACTGGAGCGAAAGTCAACGGGAAATTGGTGCCTCTCAAGTACGAATTGAAGAACGGAGACATAGTCGAGATTATTACCTCCTCGAAGCACGTACCCAGTAAGGACTGGCTCAAGATAGTTAAAACCTCTCGAGCTCGGACACGCATTCGTCACTGGATCAAGACTGAGGAGAGAGAGAGAAGCATTGCCCTCGGTCGGGAAATCTGTGAGCGCGAATTTCGAAAACATGGTCTGAATTTCAATCAATACCTTAACTCCGAAGAATTTTTCCAAGTAGCCCAATCATTCTCCCTGCAGAAAGTGGAGGATTTACTCGCCAGTATAGGCTACGGCAAGATTTCAGCCTTGCAGGCTATTGGCAAACTGACAAGTTTAGTAGAGCCCGAGGAAAAACCGGAGGAACTGGTGGTTGAGCGGCCGGAACGTAAAGAACGGCCATCCCACCGGGGGGGAGTTTTGGTGAAAGGGGCGGATGACATTTTGGTTCGGTTTGCCAAATGCTGCAACCCGCTACCAGGTGAGCAGATTGCCGGTTTTATCACACGGGGAAGGGGTGTGTCGGTTCACCGGGCGGACTGCGCGAGCTTGCTAAGCAGCGGTTTTGAGCGACGAATCGAGGTGGAATGGGACAGAGAGGCAGAGGAAGTCCACCCAGTAGGGTTGGCCGTAATTTGTGCCAATGTTAAAGGGATGCTGGCCGCCATCAGTGGCACATTGAGTAATCATGATATCAATATCTTACAGGCCAACGTTCGAACCAGGGTCGACAATCGAGCAGAATGTAAGTTTGTTGTGGAAGTGAGAGACACTGACCATTTGTTGGGAGCAATGGCGGCGGTGCGGAAGATTAAAAATGTAATCGACGTGCAGAGATCTTCTGTTTTGGATATTCGATAGTAAATAAGGAATTCATAAAACAGCTGGCCTAGACAGGTTTGAGTACCTTGCCCGACCTTAGACAGCGCGTACAAATCTTAATGTAGCGCACAACACCGTTCTGTACGGTCCGAACCCTTTGGAGATTGGGATACCATCGCCTCTTGGTTTTGTTATTTGCATGGCTGACATTATGCCCTGTTTGAGGTCCTTTTCCGCATATCTGACAAACCTTCGACATTTCCTCGTACCTCCGGTCAACATATATATTGCAGCAACACCTTCGCTTCATGTCTGAGTTTCAAGAAACAAAAGTGTTCAAGCTTTTTGCAAGGATCGAACTAACTAACACATAAATTGATGTTTGACAAGATAAAAAAGCCGGTTTTCACAGCACCGCCCGCATCTCACATCTCATATCTCACATCATCTTTACTCACTCAATGACTACGGAAGGTTCATTCCCCTCCCTACTGTAAATAGTGCCGATGTGGAAAACCTTTTCAGCCATGCCCTCGAGCAATTCGAGAGTCCCCTCCAAATGTTTCGCAGGTAAAACCAAGACATAACCGATGCCGTTATTAAAGACCCGGTGCATTTCGTGGTCGGGAATCTCTCCTTTCTCTTTGAGAAATGCAAAAATTGAGGGCACCTCCCAGTTTTCCTTTTGCAGACGGGCTTGGCAGGCCGTAGGAAGGATTCTGGGTAAATTGTCGTAGAAGCCCCCACCTGTGATGTGAGCCATTCCCGAAATCTTAAATTCTCGCAAAAGCACCTGCACGGCCTCCGCATAAATGCGGGTGGGACGCAAGAGTTCCTCTGCAACGGTGCAACCGCATGGAGGAATTATGTCGTGGGCGGAGAGGCCCAGATCCTGGAAGATGATGCGCCGGACTAAAGAATAGCCGTTGCTGTGGAGACCACTGGAGGCGAGGCCGATAATTTCATCTCCCACCCGGATATCTGAGCCGTCGATGATGGAATCTTTTTCCACTGCACCCACGGCGAAACCTGCAAGGTCATATTCACCCTCATCGTAAAAATCTGGCATCTCAGCAGTTTCACCGCCGATAAGAGAACATTTTGCCTGGCGACAACCTGTGGCTATCCCTGAGATAATGTCGGTTACCAAATCGAGATCCATGCGACCGATGGACAAGTAATCGAGGAAAAAAAGCGGCCTGGCCCCCTGAACGAGAATATCGTTAACACTCATTGCCACTAGGTCGATACCCACTGTGTCGTGCTTCTTTGCCAGACAGGCAACTTTGAGTTTGGTGCCAATTCCGTCAGTAGAACTCACCAAAACTGGTTGGCGGTAGTTGAGGTGGCCAAGCGAATAAAGACTACCAAAACCTCCCACATCGGTGATAACTCCAGCGTGAAAGGTAGATTTGACCACTGGTTTAATCCTAGCAACTAGATCGCTTGCAGCATCGAGATCAACGCCTGCCTCCTTATACAAATCTCTACCCATCTATAGCCTCCATTTATATGCAGATACCTGACTGCTGGGATTTGAATAATTGCCGAGAGCACACCTCACGTAACGCTTCTCGCCTCAGCTTCTCTGGTGTTGAAAAGACATGTTTGATACAGCCTTGTCTTATTCTAGAAAATGCTCTGGAGGGGTGTCAATTGCTTTAATGCGGGGGAAAAACTTTTTGACAAGGGTTACTCCTTACGGTATTTTTATCTGATATCTAAAGATGAGGGACGGAACCATGAGTGAGCCAATAATACAGTTCAGCCGGATGCGGCGCCTGCCTCCTTATGTTTTTGCCCAGGTGAATGAACTAAAGATGAAACTGAGGCGGGAGGGCCAGGATATCGTGGATCTGGGTATGGGGAACCCTGATTTGCCAACTCCGCAGCACATCGTTGACAAATTGCTCGAGGCAGCCCAGAAGCCGCACAACCATCGATACTCAGCTTCCCGGGGTATAACAAAACTCAGAGAAGCCATAGCTGACTGGTACGGACGACGATACAACGTGGATATAGATCCGGAAACTGAGGCAGTTGTGACCATTGGGGCCAAAGAAGGCCTCTCTCACTTAGTACTTGCACTTATAAGCCCAGGAGACGTTGTTTTTGCCCCTAACCCTACGTATCCAATTCATCCTTATTCAGTAATCATCGCTGGTGGAGATTTGCGAAGCATACCAATCGAGAAAGGTCGAGATTTCTTTGAAGATTTGAAGGTGGCCACCAAACAGACCTGGCCGCAGCCTAAGATGCTGATAATTTCATTTCCCCACAATCCCACCACGGAGGTCGTTGATCTAGATTTCTTCCAAAAGGTCTGCGATTTCGCCAAAGAAAATGGAATCATTTTGGTACACGATTTGGCTTATGCTGATCTTGTTTTTGATCGAGACATGGCCCCGAGCTTTCTACAGGTGAAGGGTGCTAAAGATATCGGAGTCGAGTTCTTCTCCCTCTCAAAAAGTTACTCCATGCCCGGATGGCGGGTTGGTTTTTGTGTCGGAAACGCTGAGATAATCTCAGCATTGACCCGAATAAAGAGCTATCTTGATTACGGCATCTTTCAGCCTATACAGATTGCTTCTATTATTGCCCTTAACTCCGAACAGGCCTGTGTCAAAGAGATTGTTGAAACTTACCGCTCTCGCCGAGACGTCTTAGTGGACGGATTAAATCGAATTGGTTGGCCAAATGATAAGCCCAAAGCGACCATGTTTGTCTGGTCGAAAATTCCCGAGCCGTTCGCGGACATGGGCTCAGTGGAGTTTTCCAAGTTTCTGATCCGTGAAGCCGGTGTTGCCGTTTCTCCTGGACGGGGCTTTGGCGAATATGGGGACGATTACGTGCGTTTTGCCCTCGTGGAAAACGAGGAAAGGACACGCCAGGCCCTGCGTGGGATTCGTCGTGTGCTGCGCTGATCTGAAGCCGTCGACCATTTGACAAGTGATCGCGTTTAAAGAAGACACCAGAAATGGGTAGATTTCCCCTTTCTGGTGTCTTTTTGATCTATCCGAAGCGCACATAACGCTTACCCAGCTGGCAGCTGACAGGGGGCAGCAGGCAGCAAATCAGTCACTTGCCTTCGGCGTCATTAGGTCCCTACGCTACGCTGCCATTTAATGTAAAAGCTGGAGGGCAGAGGACAGACGGCAGCAAGTCAACGAGGGAATTAGAGATTTAGGGAATTAGGAAATTTGTAAAAAACGTAGAAAACGTAGAAACCGTAGAAAGTGTAGAAACCATAGAAGACGTAGAGTTCGTCAATTCAGCTCACGACTCACAGGGGCAAGGCTCTCGAATAACGGATAATGAATAATATCCTATTCCGTTTATCGTTGGTAGGCGATTAGTAGGCACTAAGCAATCAGGGTGAATTATGAAGGAGATACAGGTAGGTTTGATTGGACTCGGCACGGTGGGCTGTGGTCTGGTTAAAATTCTAGAGGACAACAGCGACATTCTTCAAGATCGGCTGGGAGTGCCTCTAAGACTCAAAAGAGCAGTGGATATCGACCTTGAAAGACCCAGACCGATCTCCCTTCCAAAGGAGGTTCTTTCCACTCAGGTAGAGGATATTTTGGCGGATGAGGAAATTGGCATTGTTGTGGAGCTCATTGGAGGCATGGAACCAGCCAAGACTTTCCTTTTGGAATCGATGAAACGAGGTAAACATGTGGTCACCGCCAACAAAGCTCTTCTGGCTGTCCATGGCAGCGAATTGTTTGCGGTAGCTCGAGAAGAGGGAGTCAGCATCGCGTTTGAGGCAGCCGTGGGCGGAGGCATTCCTCTTATTCGCTCTTTACGTGAGGGCTTGATAGCCAACCGAATCGGCCACATTTATGGGATTTTAAACGGCACGGCGAATTACATCCTCACCCGCATGGCTCGGGAAGGAACCACCTTTGCCGAAGCCCTCGGCGAGGCACAGGCACAGGGCATTGCCGAAGCCGATCCCCGCTTAGACGTGGAGGGAGTGGACGCAGCCCACAAAATAGCTATTCTCAGCTCGCTGGCCTACTGTTGTGAGATAGATTTTGATCAAATCCACATAGAAGGTATTTCCCAGATAGATCCTTCCGATATCCGATTCGCCAGAGATTTTGGCTATCAGATAAAACTGTTGGCCATATCCCGGAGTGATGGAGAGAGGATCGAAGTAAGGGTGCATCCAACGATGATTCCCCAAGAACACGTGCTGGCGAAGGTTGAAGGCGCCTACAATGCTGTCCACATCTCTGGGGATGCTGTAGGTGAGGTCATGTTTTACGGTCTTGGTGCCGGCATGATGCCTACTGGAAGTGCGGTGGTCAGCGACTTGCTGGAACTGGGGCGAGATCTTCTCGCTGGCAGGGACGTGAGAATCTCTCCTTTGGCCTGCGACGGTAAAAAGGTGACCCAACGAGAAATCAAGCCCATGGATGAGTTGGTAATCAACTACTACTTCAGATTTTCGGCTTTGGATCGTCCCGGGGTACTATCTAAGATTTCGGGAATACTTGGCAGCCATGAGATCAGCATTGCCTCGGTGATTCAGAAAGGCAGGCAAGTAAGAGGTTCGGTGCCTTTGGTGATGATGACTCACGAAGCAAGAGAGCGTGATGTTAGATTGGCCTTAGCTGAGATAGATGAACTCAAAGTGGTTACTGCACCCACCAAACTCATTAGGGTTGAAAACGAAACCTCAGTCGGTGATTCCTAGTTTCCAGCTGGCAGCTAGCAGCGGGCAGCAGCCAGCAAATCAGTCGCTTGCCTCCGGCGTCATTTGGTCACTACGCTGCGCTGTCATTTATTGTAAAAGGTAGAGATCAGAGGTCAGCAAGTCGATTAGGAAATTAGGGAATTAGAAAATTGGGGAATTAGTGCATTTGAAAACTAATTCTCTAATCGACTAATTTTCTAATTGACGGTTTCAACGGTTTGACCAATCGACCATTTGACTAATTAACTAATTTCCTAATTCTCCAAGCAACAATGAGTGGCTGCGATAATGGAAGAACGTAAATCTAAATACCTCATTTTAGTTGGCGATGGGATGGCAGATGAACCACAGCAAGAGTTAGACGGAAAGACACCTTTGGAGGAGGCTCAGACTCCTCACATGGACCGAGTTGCTTCTGGGGGTTTTCTTGGACTCACTGAGACCATTGGGCCTCATCAAGAGCCTGGAAGTGATGTGGCAAACATGGCCATTTTAGGTTACGATCCTGATCAATTCCACACTGGACGAGCTCCTCTGGAAGCTGCCAGTATGGGGGTGGAACTCTTTCCTGGAGAAGTGGCTTTCAGGTGCAACCTGGTGAGCGTTGAAATTGATGCTCAAGGAGAGCTTGTTCTAGCAGATTACTCGGCGGGACATATTTCTAGCGAATATGGCAGGGTACTCATTGCAGCTCTACAGAATAGACTTGGAAGTGAATGGTTCCACTTTTATCCAGGGGTCAGTTATCGCCACCTTCTGGTCTGGAAAGGCGGGCGATCTGATCTGACTATTACTCCTCCTCATGATGTTACCGGGCAGCCAG
This sequence comes from Deltaproteobacteria bacterium, assembly GCA_022340905.1. Taxonomy (GTDB): domain Bacteria; phylum Desulfobacterota; class Syntrophobacteria; order BM002; family BM002; genus BM002. The sequence continues at coordinate 9,537 of JAJDNB010000176.1, forward strand.
TAGCCGAATACTGGCAGGCATACAACGAGGTTCCCGACCTTAGATCGATGATGGAATCAGCTCGAGAGGTCCTAGGCGAACAGGATTTGAACCGACGATTGATCGCTGAGGGGAAACGAGTAGCCAACGCCATCTGGCTGTGGGGACAAGGGGTGGCTCCGGTCATGCCTAGCCTAACGGAACGATTCGGCATCGGGGGGGTAGTCATATCAGCAGTGGATTTACTCAAAGGACTGGGGGTTTGTTCTGGTCTGGAGGCTGTCTCAGTTCCGGGGGCCACGGGATACGTGGACACCAATTATAAGGGCAAGGTTGACGCAGCTCTAAAAGCTCTGGAAGATAAAAATTTTGTCTATTTGCATGTTGAGGCTCCGGACGAAGCATCCCATGAAGGGAACCTGGATTTAAAGATAGAAGCCATTGAGGCCTTTGATGCCAATGTGGTTGGACCAATACTTGAAGCATGTAACCAGTTGCTCGAAGCACGGGTCATGGTTATTACTGACCATCTAACTCCCATTCGAACTCGCACTCACGCCAAGGGACTTGTCCCCTTTGCCGTTTGTGACTTTCCTGCTGGCCCGGTCAGCAGTCAGAGGGGGTATTCGGAAGGAAGCGCTGCCGAAACTGGATTGGTTGTCAAGCCTGGGCACATGTTAATGGAGAGGTTTATTGAGGGCGACTTTTAGTCGAGGGCATGGAGCATAGAGCATGGGGCATAGGGAAATACAGCTAGCAGCTGACAGCAGGCAGCAAATCAGTCACTTGCCTCCGGCGTCATTAGGTCACTACGCTACTCTGTCATTTATTGTAAAAGGTAGAGGTCAGAGGACAGCGAGTCAATTAGAAAATTAGAGAATTAGAAAATTAGGGAATTAGTCAAATAGTCGATTGGTCAAATGGGTGATTGGTTAAATCGTAGAAATCGCAGAAGTCGATTATTTAGCTCACAGCTCACAGCGAGAAGATTCCCGTATAACGAATAACTGATAACGGATAACGTTGCATACCGCTCACGATTTACCATTAGCAGTTGATGATTGCAAGTATTTGACTACTCGACTAATCGACTGTTTGACTAATTCTCTAATCGACGAATTGACCTATTGACCATCTGAGTTGAAGAGAAAATGACAGAATCGTTTCGGGCAGAGCAAAGAGTGTTGTACGGCGACACCGATTCTATGGGAGTTGCCTATTATGCCAATTACCTGAAATGGTTTGAAATCGGTCGCACCGAACTCTTCCGAACTCTTGGGAGCAGCTATCGCTCTTGGGAAGAGCGTGGTTGTTTTCTCCCGGTATATGAAGCCTATTGCCGGTACCACAAACCCGCCCGCTATGACGATATTATCCACATTGAGACCATATTTTCTCTCGGGGGCAAGTTGAGACTACGTTTTGACTATCGACTTTTTCACAGGGAGAGTGAAGCTCTTTTGGCAGAGGGATATACTGTGCATGTTTGTACCGACAAAGATGGTCGAGTGATCAAACCCCCGCCAGAGTTGAGAGAGTTTTTCAAGCAAATGGAAGAAATGTCAATAATCCCTCGTGGTGAAGATTAGTTAGCTGTTCCAATAGAAAATCGAGCACCTGGCCGTGTGCCCGCTGCACGACCAGTGCTTCAGCTGGCTATCTTGTCCCGAGCATGGTCCTATGAGGGTAAACTCGCCGATGTTTTGGGGAGAAATGTGAGAAAAGAGTCAGGTGGGAAGGGGAAGAGGGCGACGGACGACACGAAAAGAGGAAAAAAGAACAAATGCTGATAATTCCTGCCATAGACTTAAAAGAAGGGCGGTGCGTGCGCTTGCAGCGGGGTGTTATGTCTACGGCCACGGTCTACTCCGAGAATCCGGCTTTGACCGCAAGACAGTGGGAGTCGCAAGGCGCGGAGTGGTTGCACGTTGTGGACTTGGATGGTGCCTTTGCCAAGGAACCAAGGAATCTGCATGCCATTGCTTCAATCGTCGAGTCCGTTGGTATACCAGTTCAGGTAGGTGGGGGTGTGCGCACCCTGGAGACTTTCGCTGCTTATCTTGATATTGGTGTCGAGCGTGTGGTATTGGGCACGGCTGCCCATCGTAACCCGGATATATTGCTTCAGGCCTGTAAGAGCTTTCCCGGCAAAGTCGTATTGGGAATTGACAGCCGCGAGGGTAAAGTTGCAATTGAGGGATGGAGCCATACCACTGGTACGGGTTCAGGAGAATTGGCAGCCAAGTTTGAGAACTTGCCTCTTGCAGCTATTGTCTATACCGACATCTCAAGAGATGGCATGCAAACTGGTCCAAATGTTGAGGCCACCAGGCAACTGGCTCAGAGAGTAAAAACTCCTGTTATTGCCTCAGGAGGAGTGGGAAATCTCGATCATATCCGCTCACTCCTGCCCTTGGAGCGTGACGGGGTAGTAGGGGTCATTGTTGGCCGCGCTCTCTATAGTGGAAGTGTGGATCTAGGTGAGGCCATTGCTCTGGCTAAGAGAGCATAGGGGCAGAGTTCGGAGGTCGGAGGTCAGAAGACAGAGGGCAGACGACAGACGACAGAGGACAGCAAGTCAATCAAGAAATTAGAAAATTGGAAAATTAGGTAATTAGTTCAAAAGGCAAATACTTAACTGTTTACTGTTCACCGTTTACCGCTTACCATTAACCATTTTACTATTTCTACGACTTCTACGATTTCAACGAATGTAACGATTTGAACGGTTTCAACGGTTTTAACGAATCGACCATTTGACTAATTGACCCAATGTCCTGTTGTGGTTGACAAATTCTGAAAAATCGCTATAATTAAAGATTTAGTGCACAATGGCACAATCAAGGGAAAAGAGAAAGAGACCAATGAACCTCCAGAGTGAAATTTCTTCAGCACTAAAGGACGCCATGCGGGAAAAGAATGAGAGCAAACTCGCGAGCCTTCGTTCAGTGCTCACTGCCATCAAAAATAAGGAAAAAGAGGTCCGTCGCTCTCTTGAAGATCCCGAAATTATTTCTCTTATCTCAACTCAGATTAAACAGAGAAAGGAATCCATCGATCATTATAGCAAGGCTGGCAGGGAAGATTTGGCAAAGGCTGAAGAAAGCGAAATGCATATTCTGCAGGCCTATATGCCGAAGGAACTTTCCGCGGAAGAGATGTCTCAGGCACTCGATGAGGTTATTTCCGAGGTCGGTGCCGTCAGCATGAAGGACATGGGGAAAGTAATGAAAGCAGCCATGGCCAAGCTGGCGGGTAGGGCGGACGGCCGTGTTATTAATGAGATGGTCAGAGAAAAACTTTCTCGCTAGTTCAGAAACATTGGCTTAAGAACGGAGTGGAAGGACTTTTTGGGGCACATTTTAGCAACTTGCATTTCACATTCAACTACATCTCCTTCTCATCTAGCGGCACGACCTGTCCGGGAGGCAGGCTTGCAAATACTCTTCTGTTTGTCAGTAAGCAGCAATTCTCACTATGCTTTTTCCTTCGAGGCTGAGAAAGTATCGAAACATCGCTCTTGCCCTTGCATGGAGTGATATGGACAGGCAATCTCTTCGCGTCCTTGAGTTTCAGCATATTCGGAGCTTTTTGCAGTCACTTGCCCTCACCGAACCTGGACGGCAAGCAGTGGCCCAGGTCCACCCGATCACGGATAGTGAGCAGATCCAGGTATTGCTGGACCAAGTAACAGAACTCAAAGAATATTTGCAAATCGGTAATTCACTGCCACTCGGAGGCGTTCATCAACTTGTTGATATCATAGAGCAGGTGAGTGGTTCAGGGCAATTCTTGCAGCCTGCTGAACTTCTGGATGTGGCTGAAACGTTGAGAGCGACGAGCACATTGCAGCAGTTGGCGGACCGTTGCAAACCACAGTATGGCAGACTGGCAGAGCTCCTGGAGAATCTCGAGCCCATACCGGATTTAGAAAAGAAAATTAGTCGAGCTATTGATCATCGTGGTCAAATTAAAGACGGAGCGAGTCATGAGCTTGCGCGAATAAGAAAGGAGATTGGCGACGTGCGCAAGCGTCTCCATGAAGAGCTCGAGGAAATCCTGGAGAAACAAGCCTCCCAGAAGACTCTGCAGGAGAGGCTCATTAGCGTTCGCAACGACCGCCTGGTAATTCCGCTCCGCAGCGGCGCCAGAGGGGCGCCAGATGGCATTGTGCACGCTACCTCACACAGCGGTGCTACCTGTTTTGTGGAGCCACTCTCTGTTGTTCCTCTCAACAACCGGCTAAGCCAAGTTCGTAGTCGAGAACGAGAGGAGGAGGCACGAATTCTTCGGGAATTGACCGACGCTGTGCTGGCAGCTGCAGAAGTCATTCACCGCAACGAGAGTTGGCTTGGGTTCATAGACTGTGTGCATGCCAAGGTCCGGTTAAGCACTCTTCTCGGTGCTCGAGCCCCTAGAATTGATGAGGGTGGCAGAATACGGCTGCTTGAGGCGTCCCATCCCATCTTGGCTTTGCAGGAGGGGGCCCAGAAGAACTCTTCATTCCCTTCATCACTGAAAATACTCGTCTTGGAGGCCGAAATATCTGAAAGGAGCAAATCCGAGGAGACAAATGTAGTACCTATAGACCTCTACCTCGATGAAGATCAAAAGACCCTTATCATCAGCGGTGCCAACACTGGAGGTAAAACTGTATCATTGAAAACCCTTGGGCTTCTTGGTGCTATGGTGCAGGCCGGACTGCATGTTCCAGTGGCTGAGGGCAGCGAATGGCCGGTGCTCACGGGTATTTTTGCCGAAATTGGTGATGAACAAGACCTGCGGGCTCATCTAAGTACCTTTTCAGCCCGGATCCAGAGATTGGTAGAAATGTTGAACAAGGTTGACCATCGCTCTCTTGTTCTGCTGGATGAAATCGGTACCGGTACGGATCCGGCAGAAGGTGCTGCCCTAGCCTTGGCCCTGCTGGATCAACTCAGGAAACAGGGTCCATTTGTTGTGGTTACGACCCACTATCACCTTATTAAGGCATACGGTATGCTCAACCAGGGAGTAGAAAACGTTTCAGTATCCTTTGATGAGAAGAGTGGGCGTCCCACCTATCAGCTGGTGTATGGTCATCCTGGCACAAGTAATGCCCTGCAGATAGCAGCCGACCTGGGCATGAACTCGAAGGTTTTGGAGGTAGCCCGAGGCTATATAGACAAAGACGAGAGTAGGGCAATTGATTTGATTCGAGAGCTGACTGATTCTTTAAAGAGAACCAAGACGGAAGAGGAACTATTGAGAGCACAGCGGCAACGACTGGAACTCGCCCATGACGAACTGGCCCAAGAACAAAAGAGGCTTACGGAGTCACGTGAGAAGGTTCTTGGCGAAGCACGGAAGCGAGGCGAAGATTTAGTCGGGAAAGCCGAAAAGGAGCTGAAAACAGCCATTGCCCTTTTGCAAAAAGCAGGCATGCGTGAGGTTATGGGAGTTCGCAGGAGGGTAAGGGAAGTCAAGAAAGAGTTGGCATCAGCGCTCCAATCACAGGCCGAGTTAGAGGATAGAGGTGTGAAGCCCTCTAGGAAGGGGCAACTGGTTCGCCTGCGTGGCCTTGGAACCAGGGGTACCCTGGTGAAAATTAAAGACCAAGGACGTCGCGCCGAAGTACAAATGGGCCCAAAACGGGTTGAGGTTGACCTGGAGGCACTTGAACTATTGCCAGCTGAAAAGCGTGAGGATAGCGGCACAATTAAGATGAGCGGTATCAGAATATTTCGTCAGGAACCCGAGACCAGTGAGCAGCGCTTACATCTGGTGGGGCTTAGGGTGGAAGAAGCGCTTCCGTTACTGGATAAAGCAATTGATCGGGCGCTTATGGATGGCTATAACACAATTCATATAGTTCATGGGCATGGCACTGGCAGGCTGCGTAAAGCAGTGCAGGACTTCTTGAGTGGGCATTCCGTTGTCAAAGGCTTTCATGCTGAAAACCAGAGTGCAGGAGGTACCGGCGTTACGGTGGTTGAGCTCAAGGACTAAGCGCATTAAGAAGCTGGCGGCTTGCAGCGGGCAGCTGGCAGCAATGAATAATGCAATTAAATTATCGATAATAAAAATAAATAAGTAGAATAGTTATTAAGTTACATTAAATATATTGCTCAAGTCTTTGACTTGGAACTTTGAACCCGGAACTTGGAACTAATATTTTAGAATAATGCCTGGTGCTTAATGCGCTGTTAAGAGAGTGAGAACGAAAAGTGGGACGCATCAACCGGGATGTAATTGAAGAGGTCAGAGCCAGCGCCAACATAGTTGACGTGGTGGGCTCTTATGTCGCTCTTCGCAAGAGGGGCAAGAACTATCTCGGTCTTTGTCCATTTCATTCTGAAAAAGAGCCGTCTTTCACTGTAAGTAACGAGAAACAGATTTTTCACTGCTTCGGCTGTGGTGCCAGTGGCAGTGTTTTCGACTTCGTCATGCGGACACGAAACCTTAGTTTTGCTGAGGCTGTGAAAGAATTGGCCAATCGTTTTGGAATTCCCCTGGCAGAGGAAAAAGAAACAGCCCAGGCAAAAAAGATCAGGGAGATGGCGGAGCGGTTGCACCAGGTTAACACCCTGGCAGCTCGGTATTTTCATCAAACTCTTCTTGATGAAAGCTCTGGGAGGATGGCTAGAGAATACCTGCGCCGTCGAGGTATGGCCAATGAGACTATAAAGGATTTCCAACTGGGCTATGCTCCTAAGAGTTGGGAAGGCCTAAAGAGTTTTCTTAGAAAAGAAAAGGTTGAGGTGAAGGTGGCGGCCCAGGCGGGACTATTGGTGCAAAAATCTCAAGGCGACAGCTATGACCGCTTTCGAAACAGGTTAATGTTTCCCATCACCGACATGAGAGGCAAAACCGTTGGCTTTGGGGGGCGGGCTCTGGACGACAGCATGCCCAAGTATCTCAACAGCCCTGAAACCCTAATATTCCATAAAGGGCGAACTCTATATGGACTGTCCACAGCAAGGGAGGCATGCCGACAAAACAATGAAACTTTGGTGGTGGAGGGCTATTTTGACCTTCTGGCTCTTTACAATAAATCTATCCGTCAGGTTGTAGCACCTTTGGGCACTGCGCTTACTCTCCATCATGTAAGAATGCTGAGTCGTCTAGCGCCTCAAGCAGTACTCGTCTTTGATGGAGACGAGGCAGGGATGAGGGCAGCCTTGCGCAGCTTAGAGTTTTTCCTCAGAGAAAAACTGCCGGTTCGGTTTTTGCCCTTGCCAGAGGGGATGGATCCTGATGATTTTATAAATAAGGAGGGGAGGGAGGCTTTCATCCAACTTCTCACTGAGGCTAAACCACTGATGGAGGTATTTCTAGAGCAGTCGCTTGCTAACTACGATGGTTCGGTGGAGGGCAGATTAAAGGTAGTGCGGGCGGTAGCTCCTATGTTCAGGCTTTTAGACTCGCCCACAGTACAAGAGAGCTATTTGCGCATTCTGGACCAGAGGTTAGGGGTGAGCGAGGAAGTACTCAGGGCGGAATTAGCCTTAGCTGGTACCCGCAGGAGGTCTGCTGTAGCCTCCCCGAAAAAGGAGAAAGAATCGGGGCTTCCTGAGTGGGAAGAGGGGATCATTCGGATTTTGGTAAATTACCCTCAGTGGATTCCGACCCTGGAAGAAAACTCAGCCTTAGATAGTTTTAAGAGAAAAGACTGGGCCGAGGTGGGCCGGCTTCTTATTAAATATTACCGGGAAGGTGGAAAACTGGACCTGAGTGGGTTATTACTGGACGTACAAAATGAACAGACTAGAAACTTGGTAAGCAGTTGGTCTTTAGAAACAAGCCCTTGGCGAGAAGAGGACGCCCATGTTCGCCTGCGGGAGTATTATGCTGTGATTAATTCGAGCAGGCGTAGGTTACAGGAGGAGCTGAAAAGGCTAAAGGAGGAAATTCAGGCTGCAGAAGGGCGCCAAGACGAGAAGCTCATGGCAGAGCTCTTGGCTGAACTTCAGGCAAAAAAGGCAGCCTTGTTGGCTGGCTAGCTAAAGCCAATCTTTCCAAAGGGGAGATAGTTTGATGGCAAAAAAATCCAATATGGAAGATCTGAGACGACTTATCTCAATTGGCAAGGAAAAAGGGTATCTTACTTACGATGAGGTTAATAGCGCTCTTCCCGAAGAACTAGTATCTTCGGAGAAGATAGACGACATGATGATGATTTTCGATGAGATGGACATCGAGATCATAGACTCGTCACAAAAAGGTAAGGTTCTCAAAGAGAAGCTCGACAAGGATGCCGAACGCATGGATGAGGAGGAGGATGCTCTGCCTTTGGAAGAAGACGCTGGAGGCAGGGTCACGGATCCGGTCAAGATGTATCTGCGCGAGATGGGTATGGTCTGCTTATTGACCAGAGAGGGAGAGGTAGAAATAGCAAAAAGGATAGAGCAAGGCGAGGAGGAAGTAATTGACGCCATTATTGATACTCCCATTGGGGTCAAGGAAATTCTTAATTTACGGGAAAAGATTGCGCAGGACAAACTTAGAGTTCGTGACGTCTTAAAAAATCTGGATGAGGATTTCGAAGAATACTCCAAGGTGGAAGAAGACCAGGAGAAAGAACAGTTACTCCAGTTGCTGGAAGAGATTCAGCAGATGTATGAAGAAAATTTGAAAAGGGAGGAACTAATCCTGGCGGGAAGCCTGGAGGGTGATGAACTGGAGACTGCCGAGGAATCTTCCCGTGCCAATAGGGAGCGCATCGCTGAACTGTTAAAGAACCTCAGCTTGGAGAAGAGACAAGTAGATCGAATTGTGAGCAAACTTCGAAGCTGTGTGGCCAGGATCGAAAATGGTGAGGCGGAAATTGAACGATGCATGATTCGCACCGGGAAGCCAGTTCAAGAATTACGACGATTATTCCGACACGTGAAAAACAATCCCGATTCTCTGCAGCAGATTGCTAAGGATCTCGGCCTCAAGCCGGATGAATTTCTCGAGATGGAGAAAATCATCAAAAATGGCCGACGGCGCATCCGACGGATCGGACAAGAGGCCAAAATGGATGTCCGCAGTTTAAAACAAATCATGCGGCAGGTTGATGTGGGAGAGGCCAAGGCCAAAGAGGCAAAAAGGGAACTGGTGGAGGCAAACCTTCGGTTGGTTGTAAGTATTGCAAAAAAATACACCAACAGAGGATTACAGTTCCTCGATCTCATCCAGGAGGGCAACATTGGTTTGATGAAAGCAGTGGACAAGTTTGAATATCAGCGTGGCTACAAATTCAGCACCTATGCCACTTGGTGGATTCGCCAGGCGATCACCAGAGCCATTGCTGACCAAGCCAGAACGATACGTATTCCAGTGCACATGATTGAGACCATCAACAAGCTCATCCGAACCTCAAGATACCTTGTTCAGGAATTAGGAAGGGAACCAACACCTGAGGAAATAGCTGATAAAATGGAATTTCCTCTAGAAAAGGTGAGGAAAGTTCTTAAGATTGCCAAAGAACCCATTTCGCTCGAGACTCCCATAGGGGAGGAAGAGGACAGTCATCTCGGTGATTTCATAGAGGACAAGAAAGTGACGTCACCGGTGGATGCGGTTATTAACCTCAATTTATCTGAACAAACACGCAAGGTCCTCTCCACCCTGACACCTCGGGAGGAAAAGGTACTCCGCATGCGGTTCGGTATAGGAGAAAAGGCAGACCATACCCTGGAGGAGGTGGGGCAAGATTTTGCCGTTACCAGGGAGCGTATACGTCAGATTGAGGCCAAAGCTTTGCGCAAGCTTCGACATCCAAGTAGGCGGAAAAAGCTCAAAAGCTTTATTGACAGCTAGTGTTCGTAGGCTAACCCGTACCTTTGAGGCCAACCGGGTTCAGCGTTGAATGGACAGGGATATTTCCCTTGACAAAGGAGATTGCGGCCAATATAAAAACAAAATTCCGCATAACACCGTACGTTATGGGAATGGTGAGAGGAAAAGGGCCCATAGCTCAGCTGGCAGAGCCACCGGCTCATAACCGGTCGGTCCCTGGTTCGAATCCAGGTGGGCCCACCAGCTACTGTGGCATGAAGATTGGGGTCTATTACATAAAGCAACCTGTGGAGTGGGAAGATATCTTTCTCTTCGAGGGACAAGGATCGGTCTGGCAATGGAAGACCGAAATTCCGAGGGACTCGGAAAAAAGGGTGCGGCAAAGAGGCTGCACCCTTTTTTTATGCCATGGCTAGAACCAATCCTAAATCCAAAATGCAAAGGGAGGAATACCTTGGAAAATACCTTAAGACTTCTCATCGAGCTTCAAGAGATTGAGAAAAAGGTGAGGACTCTTGCCAAACAAAAGGCTCGTGCTCCCATACAGATCGAGATGATGAAAGAGGAAGAGAGTAAGGCGGCGGAAAAATTGGCCGAAAAACAGGAAATGCTCACATCAGCGCAACGATTCAGAAAAGAGCTAGAGCGAGAAGTCGAGGAGCTTGAGGGACGGCAAAAGAAAAGTAAGCAGAGGCTTCTAGAAGTTAAGAGTAATAAGGAGTATCAGGCCACCCTCAAGGAAATCGACGACATCGAAGATCTTGTTCGAAGGCGGGAAGACCAAGTGATTGAACAGATGGAGGTGGGCGAATCTCTGGCGAATGAAATTCGCGAGCACGAACGGTTGCTGTCCGAGGCTCACAAGAGGCTAGAACAGGAAGGTGTTCAGCTTGAAAAGGAAGCGGCTAAGGCAGATACTTTGATTGCCAGCCTCGAGGAAGAGAAGGAACGGATCAAGCCGCAGATACCTACAGAAATGTGGCAAAAATATCAAATGTTGAGCGCCAACAGAGGAGGGGTCGCTTTGGCGCCGGTCAACCAGTCCACGTGCCAGGTGTGCCATATGAACTTACCACCCCAGCTCTTTATCGATCTGCAGAGAAATGAAAGAATGATGTACTGCCCTAATTGCCAGCGGATTCTTTACTGGGTGGGTCACGAGGCGTATAAACAGTCGTCCCAGCTTCCGGGAGAGTCCGAGTAAATGGATCTGCACAATCCGGCCGACCGCAATAGAGTAAGCCGCCTTCTCGAGCTGCTGGCTAAGCGGCTAACCGGTGAATTAGTTGGTGAGGAATTTGCCGACATCAGCCGGGAAGATTTGCGAGATTTATTTGAACAACTAGCTGTACACGTGCGAAGCTGCAACAAATGGACGAATGCTGGCAGCACCAAGCAGGACCTATCCATAATGAGCGGATCACTCTACTGCGATGGGGCCTCGAGGGGCAATCCGGGACCCTCCGGGGCTGGCGCAGTATTTTTCGATAAAAATGGAGAGCAGGTTTTCGAATTAAGTCTTTTTCTTGACAATGCAACCAACAATGAAGCAGAGTACAAAGCCCTTATAAGGGGCCTGAGTGCGGCTGTGGATATTGGCATCAAGGATGTACAAATTTTTCTGGATTCTGAGCTGGTGGTGAACCAATTGCTCGGGACATACAAGGTTCGCAATCCTCGCTTGCTCCAATTGTTTGGGGATGCGATGTCTACGTTGCGACTGTTCGATGAATATGCTATTTTTCATGTGAGTCGGGAATTGAATCACCAAGCAGATCGCCTGGCCAATGAGGCCATTGATCGTGGTCTGCAGGGGGGAGACAGAGAAGCTTATCGTTCTAAGGAGTGAGAATAGAGTAGGCCAAATGATCGCTGCTCCGTTCCTGCCTCTTTGCGGCAGACGGGGGAGAGGAAAGTCCGAGCTCCACAGGGCAAGGTGCTGGGTAACGCCCAGTCCCGGTGACGGGAAGGAAAGTGCCACAGAAAGTAAACCGCCGCGGGAAACCTTTGTTTGCCGCGGTAAGGGTGAAAGGGTGAGGTAAGAGCTCACCAGCTCCAGTGGTGACACTGGAGGCTAGGTAAACCCCACCTGGAGCAAGACCGAATAGGAGAACGCCAAGGATGGCCCGTCCGAGTTCTCGGGTAGGTCGCACGAGGCCTCGAGTAATCGGGACCCTAGATGAATGATCATTGCTCCTCGGAGAGTGACCTTTGAGGGGTACAGAACTCGGCTTATGACCTGCTCTATTCTCCCTTTTTTTATAGCCCGGATGTTTCATGAATCACCTGCTGCGACCCCGAAACTGGGAACCCGCTTGTCGCGCAGATGCCGCTTGCGGTGCGGGACTGAGCGGAGCGGAGCGAGCGCGAATTATATGGCCGTTCTTTTTGGCGTCCTCGGGTGTCGACTCCTGCGAAGTACCGTTCAGGCACGCCTCGAACCCGACACCCTCCGGTTGCCAAGTGGCACGCCCATCTTCATGGGCTCGCGGCAGCGATTCACGAAACATCCGGGCTAGGAATCCCTTTACCCTTTCGAATTGGTCCCCATCGTCATACAGGTCATGCGTGTTGTTGCCATAATCCCAGCCGCAGGTTTAGGGCGGCGCATGGGTGGTACCCTAGAAAAGCAGTTTTTACAGCTAAGGGGAATTCCCATCCTCGCCCATACACTGCATGTGTTTGATCGGACCCCAGAGGTTGACGCTATAGTGCTGGTGGTGGCCCCGCAGCAGCGACAGTCCTTAGAAAATGAGGTTCTTGGCCCGCATCCTTGTAAGAAATTGTTTTCGGTTATAGACGGGGGACCTGAGCGACAAGACAGTGTGGCCAATGGATTACGAGCCACTCCCCCTGAGTGCGAGCTGGTGGTGGTTCACGATGGCGTCCGACCGCTGGTAACCGTTGACTTGCTGGGGAAGGTGCTGGCGGTGGCCCATCGTCATGGAGCAGCAATAGCAGCCATACCTGCCGGTGATACCGTCAAACAGTCAGAGGATCAAAAGGTTGTTGCCACCTTAGAACGTGAAACCATCTGGTTAGCCCAGACTCCCCAGGCTTTTCATGCCGCTATTTTGCGAAGAGCTTACGAGGAGGCTGTCCGGGATCGGGTAATTGCAACAGATGACGCTGCGTTGGCGGAACGACTTGGTGTGGCTGTGCATCTGGTCCATGGTTCTTCAGAGAATCTCAAGGTAACCACCCCATCCGACCTGGTGGTGGCGGAAGCCATTCTTGCAGAACGCGAAGCCTGTAGAGAAATACAGACGACAGAGGACAGATGACAGACTGCAGCAAGTCAAATGGTCCATTGGTCAATCAGTCAAATGGTTATGAATGGCCTCATTGACGAACTTACAATTCAACGAATTCCTGATTTAACGAATTGACTAATCGACGATTTGACCAATTGACTAATTAACCATCTGGCTGGTTGAAGAATTGAAGATTTGAATTACCTTTGAACCTGAAACTTGGAATTGAAAAGATGATCCGGATAGGCTTTGGTTATGATGCACATCGCTTAGTTGCTGGAAGAGATTTGATTCTCGGAGGAGTAAATATTCCCTATGACCTTGGCCTGCAGGGTCACTCTGACGCTGACGTGTTGATTCATGCCGCCTGTGATGCACTGCTCGGAGCTGCGGGGTTGGGAGATCTGGGGAAACATTTTCCAGATACTGATCCGGAGCTGGAAGGATTTTCTAGCCTTCTCATTCTGAAAAAGGTTGCGAGCATGGTGCGGCATGAAGGTTTTGAGGTGCAAAATCTAGACAGCACAGTGGTGGCCGAAGCACCGAAACTCGCTCCATACATTGAAGAGATGACTGTTGCAATTGCTGATGCCTTGGAGATAAACCCTGGGCAAGTGAGCATTAAGGCCACGACTACTGAAGGTATGGGCTTCACCGGGAGAGGAGAGGGCATGGCCGCTTATGCGGTGGCTGTCCTTAGGGTAGGCCAGGATGCTGAGTAATCGGGAAATACAGCGGACAGCTGGCAAACAATCAGTCATTTCTTCGCGCTCGCTTCGCTTCGCTCAGGCCCGCAAGCGGGTCCCTAGTTAGCCTTCGGCGTCATTAGGTCATTATGCTTCGCTGTCATTTGTTGCAATAGGTCGGAGATCTGAGGTCGGAAGTCGGAGGTCAGCAGTTCCAGGTTCCAAGTTTCAAGTTACGAGTTGAAAGTTAGGACGAGTTGTGGGCTGCAGTTCTCCGTATAACGAATAACTGATAACGTTGCATACCGCTTACTATTTGACGATTTGACGAGTCGACCATTTGACTAGTCGACGATTTCTGCGACTTTAACGGGAAGTACAAAATATGCCTATCCGGATTTACAATACTTTGAGCAGTCAAAAGGAATCTTTTGTCCCTTTGCAGGCCGATCGAGTTTTAATGTACATCTGTGGAATCACGGCCTATGATTTCTGCCATGTCGGACACGCCCGATCGGCCGTTGTTTTCGATGTTATCTATCGTTATCTGAAATATCGCGGATTCGATGTGGTTTGCGTACGGAATTTTACCGACGTTGATGACAAGATTATCAAGAGAGCCCAAGAAGAGGGTACGGAATCTCAAACCATTGCTGAACGTTACATCGAGGCTTTTTATGAAGACATGGATAAGTTAGATGTGATCAGGCCGGACTATGAACCTCGGGCAACCGAGTTTATTCCGGAGATGATAGCACTCATCGAAATTTTGATTGGAAAGGGATATGCTTATGAGGTCGACGGCAATGTTTACTTTGCGGTGGAAAAATTCTCCGATTATGGAAAACTTTCGAAGCGCAAACTGGATGACATGATTGCCGGTGCTCGAGTTGCGGTGGAGGTCGGCAAGAAGAATCCCATGGATTTTGCTTTGTGGAAAGCAAGCAAACCAGGAGAGCCGGCATGGCCAAGCCCGTGGGGAGAGGGGCGTCCAGGGTGGCATATAGAATGTTCTGCTATGAGCACCAAATACTTGGGCAACACTTTTGATATTCACGGTGGTGGCAAAGACCTCATTTTCCCGCACCATGAGAACGAGATTGCTCAGTCTGAAGCCGCCTTTGGCAAAATATTCGCCAGATATTGGGTGCACAATGGTTTCGTGAATATTAACCAGGAAAAGATGTCTAAGTCTCTGGGCAATTTCTTCACTATTCGCGAGGTATATGAACGCTATCAGCCAGAGGTTTTGCGTTTATTTCTTCTCACAAGCCACTACCGGAGCCCGGTGGATTTTTCCCCTGAAAGCATGGCTGAGGCGGAGAGAGGTGTGGAGAGATTGTATCACACCATAGAGCAGGTAAACGAATTTGCCGGAGATCTTAGCAGTTCGGAACAGCTACCTACCAGCAAGGACCCTGAATTCAACAGCCTGCGGGATAAAATCAATAGTGTTTTGACAAAGTTTCACGATGATATGGATGACGATTTCAACACTGCGGCAGCTCTGGGGCAGCTGTTTGATTTGTCCAGGGCCTTGAATCGATTTCAGGACAGTCGCTCACGCAAGCCTACTCGTGAGGAGAAAAAGCTCCTTGCACAGGGAATGCACCGCTTGCGCGAATGTGCCAATGTTCTGGGTCTTTTGCAGCGGTCACCCGAAGAATTCTTCCGAGATCAAAGACAAATGTTACTGGCTAAATTGGGTATAGACGAGGAGGAAGTCGAAGGGCTTATCGCAGAAAGGGTCCAGGCGAGGAAAGTGAAAGACTGGGCCCGTGCTGATGAGATAAGGGACAAGCTGGCCGAGATGTCCATAATCGTTGAAGACAAGCCCGAGGGCACCCGCTGGCGAGTCAAAACGGCCAGCGAGTAAAGCTAATTAGTCAAATGGTCGATTGGTCAATTGGGAAATTAGGCAAATCGTTAGGGTCGTAAAAGTCGTAGAAATCGTCAATTCAGCTCGCAGCTCTTAGCTCACGGCTCACAGGGACAAAACCCTCGAATAACCAATAACTAATAACGGATAACGACACTGCCTACCGCCAGGCCGTGAGCTACACCGAAGGGCTGCCAGTTGCCCGCTGCCTGCCGTCTGCTATTATTTGTCTTGCTTCATCTTCTTCTCGATCTTGGCCCAGGTGTCGCGTAAAGTCACGGTCCGATTAAATATTAACTTACTACCCGTTGAATCCGGGTCAAGGCAGAAATACCCAAGTCTTTCAAACTGGTAGCCACTTCCCAAGGCCGCGTTACCAACGGAGGGCTCGAGCGAGCAAGAGCGCAAAACCTCTAAAGAGTCTGGATTGACATTGCTTATGAAATCCTGGCCTTCCTCCACTTCTTCGGGATTCGGCTTTATGAAGAGATAGTCATATAATCGTACTTCTGCCTCAATAGCATGTTCAGCTGAAACCCAGTGCAAAGTTCCCCTCACTTTGCGCCCATCCGGTGACCAGCCACCTTTTGTGGCGGGATCATAGGTGCAGCGGAGCTCGATTATCTCTCCGGTCTTTTCATCCTTCACTACGTCTACACAGGTAATATAATAGCCATAGCGCAGCCTCACCTCACGCCCGGGAGCCAGACGGAACCACTTTTTTGGGGGATCCTCCCTGAAGTCGTCCCTTTCTATGTATAGAACCCTGGAAAAGGGAACCATCCGGGTTCCCATTGTAGAGTCCTCAGGATTGTTTATGGCCTCTAGTTCTTCCACCGTATCATCAGGATAATTTTCAACTACTACACGGAGGGGCCGCAAGACACCCATGATTCGAGGCGCACGTCTGTTCAAATCCTCCCGAACGCACCACTCGAGCAACTTTATATCGACCATACTGTCTTTTCTTGCTACTCCTATTCGCTCACAGAAGTCTCTAATGGCTTCAGGGGTGTAACCTCGCCTGCGAAGCCCTGATATGGTTGGCATCCGGGGATCATCCCAGCCGTTTACGTATCCCTCTTTGACCAACCGCAGCAGTTTTCGCTTGCTCATAACGGTTTGGGACAAATTGAGACGAGCGAACTCTATTTGTTGTGGTTGATAGACCCCTAGCTCTTTAAGGAACCATTCGTATAGAGGGCGATGATCTTCAAATTCGAGGGTACATATTGAGTGGGTGATCTTTTCAATTGAATCGCAGAGACCGTGGGCCCAATCATACATGGGGTAGATACACCATGTATCGCCCGTCCGATGATGTTCAGCATGTAAAATTCGGTACATTACCGGATCCCGCATATTGAGATTGCCCGAGGCCATGTCGATTTTTGCTCGAAGCACATGAACTCCGTTTTGAAATTCACCCGCCCGCATACTTTGAAAGAGACTGAGGTTTTCCTCCACTGAACGATTGCGGTACGGACTCTTCCTGCCAGGTTCCGTCAGGGTTCCGCGGTATTCTCTGATCTCTTCCGCGCTCAAACTGTCCACGTAAGCCTGTCCTTGCTTAATGAGTTGCACAGCATAATCGTGCAATTGCTCAAAGTAGTCGGAGGCGTAATAAAGGCGATCATCCCAGTTGAACCCTAGCCACCGGACATCCTCTTTGATTGATTCCACATATTCGACCTCTTCTTTGGTAGGATTGGTGTCATCAAAACGCAGGTTGCAAAGGCCACCATACGTTTCAGCGAGGCCGAAATTGAGACAAATAGATTTAGCATGTCCAATATGTAAATAACCATTGGGCTCGGGAGGAAACCGGGTCATTACTCGACCGTCGTACTTGTTTGTCTCCAGGTCCTCCTCGATGATTCTCTCAATGAAGTTTGCAGGAGAGGTAGGATCCGTTACAGTCATAATTGCGGCTCCTTTCACTTTCTCATTTAGTAAGGATTCCGTGCATTGAGTACTTACTCGACCCTAAGGCGCAAAGTGCTCAGCGCGAAGCGTCAATTGGTAAAACCGTTCAAACCGTTGAAGTCGTTGAAATCGTTGAAGTCGTCCGTCACAGAGGTCAGAAGTCGGAGATCAGAGATCAGTTTTACCCTGACCTCTGACATCTGATCTCTGACCTCTAATCCCCGTCTCACATTGCTCTATGCTCTATGTGGTCTGGCCTGGGTTAAAAAATCATGTTTACTGTATGATGTAAGAGATAAATCATTATATTTCCCCATGGCAGACTATTCAATGGATAAAAGGATTAGACCGGGGTCTTGCCCCAGCCTCAATCAAGTCCTATAATTTTCACTCCTAATAATGGTTCCATGGGAGCAAACTCACATTGGCGACACCATGGATTAGGAGTAATGAGTGAGAGGTGGTCAGCATAGGGCATAGAGCATGGAGCATGGAGAAATAAAGCTGGCAGCATCTCTCAGGTCTTTTCGAGGTTCGTGTCATATGGCTGCGCCGTCATTGGGTCACTACGCTTCACTGTCATTCGTTGTCATAGGTAGGGGGCAGATGACAGGAATCGGGGATCAGGTGTCAGAGACTCCTGACCTATAATCTATAATATTTTCGCCTGATGATTGAAGAGAAGGTCTGGTAGGGATGAAGCCCTTTCAACTGGTCGCAGACTTTGAGCCACGGGGTGATCAACCTAAGGCGATCGCTGACCTGGCTGATGGTGTTATACGAGGCCTGAAGCACCAGGTTTTATTGGGGGTAACCGGTTCGGGTAAGACTTTCACCATGGCAAATGTCATCGCCCAGGTCCAAAAACCCACTCTGGTGATTGCCCCCAACAAGACACTGGCAGCCCAGCTTTATGGGGAATTCAAGAGACTATTCCCCCACAATGCGGTGGAGTACTTTGTTTCTTATTATGACTACTATCAACCTGAAGCGTATGTTCCCACAACTGACACCTATATTGCTAAAGATGCCTCGATAAATGAAGAAATTGACAAGATGCGGCACTCGGCCACCCGCTCCTTGCTCGAGAGGCGTGACGTGATAATTGTAGCGAGCGTCTCGTGTATCTACGGACTGGGTTCTCCTGAGGCCTACCAGGGCCTGCTCCTCCACCTTGATCGAGGACAGCAAGTCGAACGGGAAAAAGTACTAAAGAAATTGGTGGAGATCCATTATCAGCGCAGTGATATGGATTTTCACCGAGGTACCTTCAGGGTCAGGGGTGATGTGGTTGAGATCTTTCCCGCCCATGAGCAAGAGCGAGCCGTTCGGATCGAGTTTTTCGGTGACGAGGTGGAGCGCATACTTGAGATTGACCCCCTATGGGGAAAACCGGTGGGGGAACTGTCCCGGTTGGCAGTTTATCCAGCCAGTCATTATGTCACTACTCGACCAATGTTGGAGCACGCCATCAAGAATATAAAGGCTGAACTTCGGGAAAGTCTAGGTGTCTTTAGGGAGCAAGGAAAGCTACTGGAGGCCCAGCGTTTGGACGAACGATGCCGCTTCGATCTCGAAATGCTCCAGGAATTAGGCTACTGTACCGGCATAGAGAACTACTCGCGTCACCTCACCGGCAGGGCACCAGGGGAACCACCGCCTTGCTTGCTGGATTACTATCCGGATGACAGCCTTTTCTTTATTGATGAAAGCCACATTGCCGTGCCTCAATTGCAAGGAATGTATCGAGGAGACCGCTCAAGAAAGCTTACGCTGGTGGAGTACGGGTTTCGCCTTCCTTCCGCTTTAGACAATCGGCCATTGTCCTTTGAAGAATTCGAGGCAGTAGTGCCACAGGTTGTCTATGTTTCGGCAACCCCCGCAGATTATGAACTCAGGAAGGCCCAAGGAGTAGTAGTAGAGCAGATAATCAGGCCGACAGGACTCATGGACCCAAAAATCAGCGTGAGACAGGCGGAGCATCAGGTGGATGACCTCATTGGCGAGATCCGCCGCCGCACTGAGCGAAACGAAAGAACTCTCGTTACCACTCTGACCAAGAGGATGGCTGAAGATCTCACCGAGTATCTTACTGATATGGGCATAAAAGTCCGCTATCTCCATTCTGATATAAATACCATCGAGCGCGTAGAAATAATCCGTGATCTGCGACTAGGCCGTTTTGATGTGTTGGTGGGCATAAATCTCCTTCGAGAAGGCCTTGACATTCCTGAGGTCTCACTGGTCTCAATCTTAGATGCAGATAAAGAGGGGTTTTTGCGTTCGGAAAGATCACTAATCCAAACGTGCGGCAGGGCAGCTCGCAATGTGGCTGGCGAGGTTATTCTCTATGGGAGCGAAGTAACTCCTTCCATGGACAGAGCAATGGATGAGACAAACAGAAGACGTCTGATGCAAAAAGAGTATAATCAGAAACATGGCATTACTCCAGAAAGCATCAAGAAAGAAATTCATAATATCTTGGAATCCATTTACGAGTATGACTACGTAACCGTACCGACTATAGAGGAGGAAAGTGTACAATACAGGACAGTCGAAGAGTTGGATCGGCACATAGCGGGATTAGAGAAACAGATGAAAGAAGCGGCTGTCAACCTGGAATTCGAGGAAGCCGCCCGCTTGCGCGACGAAATAAGGGGTCTCAAGGAGCAAAGGTTAGAGATGTATTGACATGCAAAGATTAGACGACAGAGGACAGACGACAGCAGTTCAAGGTCCCAAGTTCCAAGTTTCAAGTTAGGACAAGTTATTAACTGGAGCCCTCCGTGTACCGAATAAGGGATAGCATCTCGTAGGCCTAACCATTTGCCGTTCACGGTTCACCATTTACCATTTGATGGTTTTGGCCATTTGACTGCTCGACCAATCGACCATTTGACTAATCGACGACTTGAACGGTCGCCCTGCGCTATGCGCTTTGCGAAAGTAATATGAAGATACCTGCCAAATTACAAAACAAATTAGACAATCTTCCTTCAAGCCCTGGTGTCTACTTGATGAAGGACTCCCAAGGCAAAATTCTTTATGTGGGAAAGGGAAAGGACCTGCACAAGCGGGTTCTTTCATACTTCCGGCAAAAAGATCACCCTTCTCCCAAAATTCGAGTCCTGGTTGAAAAGATCTCTGATTTGGAATTTATAGTCACAGGTTCAGAGAAAGAGGCACTGATTCTTGAGTCAAATCTGATCAAACACCACCGGCCCCGCTACAACGTAGTCCTGCGGGATGATAAGAGATACCTGGTTCTGCGTTTGGACCTAAAGGAAGATTATCCGAGGCTAACACTGGTGCGACGCATACGTAATGACGGTGCGCTTTACTTTGGCCCATACGCCTCAGCTCATGCAGTAAGGCAGACTCTTAAAGTTTTGCATGGTATGTTCCCATTACGCCAGTGCAGTGGCCGCAAATTTAAGAGCCGTCGACGTCCCTGTTTGAACCATCAAATGGGCCGTTGCCTTGGATTGTGTGCCGGGACTGTAACACCTGAAGAGTATGCACCGGTAGTGGAACAGGCCGTTCTTTTCTTGAAGGGCCGTACCCGAGACCTGCAGATGAAATTGCGCGAGGAAATGCATCGATCTGCTGAAAGACTCGAGTTTGAGAAGGCTGCCATGTATCGAGACCGCCTAAATGCTGTGGAAAAAAGCCTGGAGAAACAGCTAATGGTCTCTTCTCGCTTTCGAGATCAGGATGTTATCGGCACGCATGAATCGGGGGAAAAACTTGGCCTGGCAGTCTTGTTTATCAGAGAAGGCAGGTTGGTTGGAAGTAGGGCTTTTGTCTTCAAGGACGGCAACAACAGTGTGCCAGAAGTAATGCGTGGTTTTATTTTGCAGTATTACGAAAAGGGTAAGTCGATCCCTGAGGAAATATTGTTAAGTGAGCCTGTTTCAGAACAAGATCTACTGACGGAATGGCTATCAGACCTCAAAGAAAAACGAGTAATCCTTCGGGTACCTAAAAGAGGGGAGAGTAGGGGCCTAGTGACCATGGCCTGCCAAAATGCAGCAAATTATCTCGTGAGTGAAGTGCCGAAGCCCACTGATCCTCTTCCTGCACTTGAGAGAGTACAAAAAAAGTTGGGTTTGGAATCTTTCCCTCATCGCGTGGAGTGTGTTGACATATCCAATTTCCGGGGTCGGTTCGCGGTGGGCTCGCTCGTGGTTTTTGAAGATGGAGAGCCGGACAAAGCAGCCTACCGTAGATATCGTATCCGGGATGTTGCTCGGATAGACGATCCAGCGATGATGGCCGAAGTGATAAGACGAAGGTTTACTGACGAAAAAGACTCGAAGGTGATGCCTGATCTTCTGGTGGTCGATGGTGGCAAAGCCCAACTCAACCAGACCCTGGCGATTCTTGGTGACCTAAAATTGAAAGGAGTAGTGCCCGTCGTGGCCTTGGCAAAGAAGAACAGGCTAGCGAACCAGGGTGAACCAGCTAAAAGCGACAGGCTTTATCTGCCGGGACGAAAGACTCCCCTGCTTCTCGAGAGTGATCCGCCGATACAATTTCTTCTTGGACGTCTGCGCGACGAAGCCCATCGTTTTGCCATAGAGTACTATCAGAAGCGTCACCGGAGGAATACTCTCCGCTCGAGGTTGGATGACATTCGAGGCATTGGACCCAAACGGCGTACCGCTTTGATTCAATCTTTCGGCTCGGTAAATCAGTTGGCTAAAGCCACTGTTGAGGAGATTAGTCAGGTTTCAGGGGTTAGCAGAAAACTGGCTGAAGAGATCTTCTCTGCTTTGGGAAGTAATTCTTCTGACAAAATGAGAATTTAGTATTATTATTTAAAGGTTTCAGTGTTCAGCGCTCAGGTTTCAGTTTTTATGTTTCTTGCCTGAAACCTGAAATCTGCGGCAGCTCAAAACCGCCTACTTTGGAATAACTGCATTGACTACCGTGGAGGAGAAGAACCGGATGGAAGAGGTACGGGTACGCTTTCCCCCTAGTCCCACAGGATACTTGCACATCGGTGGAGCCAGAACCGCCATTTATAATTGGCTTTTTGCTCAAAAGACAGGGGGAAAGTTTGTTCTCCGCATAGAGGACACTGATATTGAAAGGTCCACTGAGGATTCTATCAAGGGCATTTTAGATGGGCTTGAATGGCTCGGGATAACCTGGGACGAAGGCCCCTATTTTCAATCGGCCTTTGCGAATGATCACCGTAGAGCAGCACAAAAATTGGTCGAGATCGGTGATGCTTACAAATGTTTCTGTACCCAAGAAGAGCTGGAACAAAAGCGAGAAGGGGCAAAGAAAAGAAAAGAAGACTACCACTACGACGGTACCTGCCGGAACCTTTCCGCTGATGAGGTGGCTCGTTTGGAAGCCGAAGCTCGACCCTACGTGATTCGCTTCAAGGTAGTTCGCGGTCCAGGGGGTGTTGTATTTCAAGATGCGGTCTATGGTGTGATAGAGAAAAGGTACAGGGATATAGAAGACTTCGTTATCCTGCGTTCAGATGGTTCTCCCCTGTATGTTCTTTCCAATGCAGTGGATGATATCCGCGATAGAATTACTCATGTAATACGAGGGCAAGATCATCTGGCTAACACTCCCAAGCAAATAATGATTTATGAGGCCCTCGGCGAAAAGTTACCCCGGTTCGCTCACATGCCGCTTACTTTGGATCCGCAGAAGCGCAAGATTTCCAAGAGGGCTCACGGTGAAGTGGTGTCAGTGCAGTATTATCGTGAGCGAGGCTTCTTGCCCTGGGCTCTGGTTAATTTCCTTGTTCTCCTAGGGTGGTCCACTTCAGACAATCGGGAAATTTTTTCTAAAGAGGAACTCATTGAAGCCTTTTCTTTAGAAGGCATAAACCGAGCAAATTCCGTCTTTGACATTCGTAAGGATGATCCCAAATTTTTCACCGATCCCAAGGCGATAAGTATTAATGCCCATTATTTGCGAACTATTAAGGTTGAAGACCTATTGCCTTACGTAGAAGCGGAAATGAAGGCCGCAGGATCATGGGATCCTGCCTTCGGTACAGAGAAAAAATCCTGGTTTGCTTCCACCGTGGACCTCATTCGCAGCCGTTACCATACCACCAAAGATTTCGTCAATCTGGGACGATGTTATTTTGCTGATGATTTCCCCATTGAAGACAAGGTACTACGCAAGAACATCTTGAAGCATGAAAATCTTAAACTATGGCTGCCCTTGACGGCAGATCGGCTTGAAGTACTTGAAGAGTTCAGGGTTGAGCTGATCGAGCGGGTTATCCGCGACCTTGCTGATGAGCTGGATGTCAAAGCAGGAATTCTCATCAATGGTGCGCGGGCTGCTGTGACTGGACAGGCCGCCGGCCCCGGTCTTTTCGAAGTGCTTGCAGCTGTGGGCAAAGAGAGAGTGCTGAAGCGTCTGCGAGAAGTTCCCAAACTCTATGAGGAATAGGGCGTCCCCGCCCCCTTTTCCTTTGTGATTCTCACTTTTGGAGAGGTGGGCAGGGTTGACTTTTCTTCTCTGACACTGGCACGTTTCTTGAAGGTATTCGACCCAGCACTCCAAAGCTTCTATCGACTCGGAGAATACTTTTGAGCAGATCCTGGCTAGCCAGAGAGGAGTAGATGCTAAATGTCACTTGGTGAACTGCCTTCCAGCGGAATTTACCTTTATATTGCTTTAGGTTTGGTGGTCTTGCTCGTGTTGCTGTATCAGCTGGCCGTCCAGGTGAGAGCAAGGAAAAAAATTGGCGAGTTGGAGAAACGAATCGCAGCAGTCGAGGAGGGTCAGACCGCGGTGTTTGCTAACGTGGAAAAAAAGGCTGATACACTGAAGGAAATAGTTTTTGAAAAAACAAAACCCATGACCACCAAACTCAATGAACTTTCCAAGAAAGTTAGTATGATGCTCGAGAGAAATGAAGCATTTCGACGAGAATTGGAAGATCAAATAGAACCTGTCAAGTCCTCAATAGATGAGACAGCAGCTAAATTTAATACCTCTCAAGATGCCATGAGGAAAGTGGTCCAAGATGGTAAGAACGAGATTGACAGAATGAACAAAGAGGTGGAAGGGTTTAAACAAGAAATTCGCAAAGTAAAAGACTTCATCCGAGACGGCATTATTGATCTCGAGCTCTAATCCATGAAAGAAAGCAACGCCACCATCCTATTCGCCGACCTCATGAATTCCACGGAGTTGGCCAAGAATCTTACTCTGCTCGAGTATGATGACATGTTGGTCGATTTTCAGAACACCATGTTCGAGGTGGTCTCCCACCATCTGGAGTATTTCGGGTATGAAGGGGAGGGCGTGGATTCGGAATGGTCAATCTCAGGAGACGAACTTAGAGTTTTTCTCTACAGCCAGAACATGGACTTCGATATTCGCAGCGCCTTGCTTATAGCTACCAAGATAAAGCTGGCCTGGCTAGCTTCCGCCTTCAACCAGAAAGTGCTCAGGGAGCAGCGGTTGGTGTCTCGTATCGGAGTTGGGGTCAATTGCGGCAAGGTGATAAAAGACGTAAGGCCCTGGCGGGTGAAGATAGGCAAGGCGGGGCAAAATATTGAGGGTTATGCCATAAATCTGACCAAGCGCATAGAGTCGGCCTCCCGGGAAGGAAACGTTTATCAGGTCATGGTGGGAGCCAGTCTCTATAAAAGATGTCAGCAAAACAAACGAATGAATGTTGCTTTTAGCCACCCAAGGAGTCTGGTATTTAAGGGACTTGGCCAGAAAATCCCGGTGTACGAGGTTGTCTCTTTTATCAACTTCGAGATACTGCCCTCCATGCCTGCTCACCTTCAGGAAGCCCTCATGGAAAAGATGGAGAACACCGTTCGAGATGCTATGCCCGAACCGTGGATCTTTATTGTTCTTTTGCGTGCTTACATCACCATGCTGGTTACAGGTCGGGATGACGACGCCGATGTCAAGGCAGTGGAACTTGCCCAGCAGGCGCTGGACGTGGTGGAATACAAGCCGGTTATTTTCAACATGATGGGGTGGCTTTACACCAACGGTAAAAATGTGC
Organism: Deltaproteobacteria bacterium; assembly: GCA_022340905.1. Taxonomy (GTDB): domain Bacteria; phylum Desulfobacterota; class Syntrophobacteria; order BM002; family BM002; genus BM002. The sequence goes on from JAJDNB010000176.1 coordinate 35,040, forward strand.
GCAACCTGGAAATGGCCTTTCACTATCTTGACCAGTGCCTAGGTCTAGAGCCCAATAATGAAGCTGCCCTTTTGCACCGTGCTAGAATTCTTGAGGAGATGGGCCAGACTGATCTTGCACGGCATGCCTATCAAGAGATTCTATTTCAAAATCGGCATCACCCTATAGCACGAAGAAAAATTGCTCAGTATCAGGCTGCTAATTAACCGTTCAAGTCGTCAGTTCAGCGCACAGCTCACAGGCAACTCGTCGATTAGTCAAATGGTCGATAGGTCAAATGGTCAAACCTTTAAAACCGTTGAAACCGTTCAAATCGTTAAACCCGTCCGTCACAGAGATCAGAAATCGGAGATCAGAGATCAGTTTTGCCCTGACCTCTGACTTCTGACATCTGATCTCTGAGTTTACCTGCTGTCCTCTGCCTTCCCACCTCAAAGCCGAAAAAATCGTGACGCTTTGCGCTCTGCGCTTGACGCTTAAAATGAAATGGGCTCAACATCGTCCTCGCTGAGTTCTACTGAAACCGCCTGTTGAATAATGTCTATGGACACTACCAATCTTGATTTTTCATGTTTTTTTTGAACCAAAATTCCTTCGCAACCATAGAGAGGGCCATTGGCAATCCTCACCCTCATGCCTTCATTTAAATAGGGGTGAACTTTAAGCACACTTGCATTGCTGAGAAGTGTAATCAGACTGCTCATTTGACTGTCAGGTACCGGTAGGGGACCGTCCTCGTTCCGAACTAATCGGACAACTCCAGGTGTTTGTAAAATTTTCACTTGTTGGTAGTTGTCCAATACTGTGCGCACAAAGAGGTAGCCAGGGAAAATCGGCACTTGGATCCTCTTGCGTCGATCCCTCCTTTTACTCCAGCGCTCCATCTGCGGCAAGAGACACTCGAAGGACTTAGCCAGCAAACGAGAATGCACCTTGCTCTCGTGTCGAACTTGGGCGTAGACTGCGTACCAAGCCGGTGCACTATTGGCGATCGGATCTGTCATTGTTTGTCTCGATAGACCGAAAATTCTCACCCATTATCATTAGATGGATGTTGGTTATGGAATCGCCTAAGATGAGGCCTCACCTTGAGTTAGAAGGATGGTATCGCTCCATTCTTCTGGATGTCAAGAATTAAATGGTAGGTCTTATTACCCAAGGAATCTCGCTCTTGTTATCACTTGACAAAGGAAGTTAAATAAACGAAATAATAGGGACCTTCAGTTAGCCCCGTCATTTATGAATCCTTTTGGAGCTACCCGTAGACAGTCTACCTGGTAATCTAGCTGGGAAAGGACCCGCTGAGATGGCTCAGTTAGAGATTCAAGACCTCCGCTTAAGTTTTGGGGGATTAACCGCTCTCAACGGTATAAGCCTCTCAGTAGATACAGGTGAAATTTTTGCCATCATTGGTCCCAACGGCGCTGGTAAGACATGCATATTAAATTGTATCTGCAGATTCTACCACCCCGAGGAGGGTCGTATAACTTTTGAGGGCAAGGAAATCACCAATTTTGCCCCTCACAAGATAGCCCGATTGGGCATAGCCAGAACTTTCCAGAACATTGAACTGTTTCAGGGAATGACCGTGTTGGACAATATCAAGCTCGGAGCACACGTCCATCTACAATCAGGTTTTCTTGCCGGCGGGATATACTGGGGCAAAGCTCGAAAAGAGGAGACGAGGCTGCGACGGGAGGTGGAGGAGCAGATTATAGACTTATTAGAGATCCAGGCTATTCGAAAAAAAATTGTCGGCACACTACCGTACGGTCTGCAAAAAAGAGTGGAATTGGCCCGGGCTCTGGCCATGAGGCCCAAGATTTTACTCCTGGATGAGCCTATGGCAGGGATGAATTTGGAGGAAACAGAGGACATGGCTCGCTTCATTTTAGATATCAATGAAGAGCGAGGGGTGACTATCGTTCTCATCGAACATGATATGGGCGTGGTAATGGACGTTTCGGATCGAGTATTCGTGCTTGATTTCGGCACTAAAATTGCCGAAGGGCCACCGGAAGAGATTCAGAATAACGAGCGCGTCATAAATGCCTACCTGGGCGGCTCCGATGCCGCTTTTTCGAAATTGGGAATGTAAGACCTTGGTAACAAATGTGTCGGTTTCAACAAAAAAAGATATAGAAGGTAAGCCCTTCCCTGTACTCCTCAAACTCAATGCACTCCGCTACAAAGAGAGCCGGGTGGCCTTGCGTGAGAAGGAATTTGGTATTTGGCAATCAGTAACCTGGCAAAGTTATTATGACCACGTCAGGTATTTCGCCCTAGGTCTAAAGGTTTTAGGCTTCAGAAAACATGACAAGCTGGCCATTATCGGAGATAACCGACCTGAATGGCTTTATGCAGAGTTGGCGACCCAATCTCTTGGCGGTATCCCACTTGGAATATACCAAGACTCTATTCTCACAGAAGTAGCATATGTTATTAATCATTCCGAAGCTCGGATAGTTGTTGCCGAAGACCAGGAGCAAGTAGATAAGATTCTCGAGATGAAGGATGAACTTCCATTGCTCGAGAAGATCGTTTACACAGACCGAAAAGGTATGCGCCACTACGAAGATGGTTCGCTCCTTTACTTTCCTGATGTGGAAAATCTCGGCAAGAATTACGAGAGTGAACATCCGGGAGAATTTGAAGATGGGTTGGAGGCCTTAGAAGAATCGGACATAGCCATCATTTCTTACACCTCGGGCACCACCGGATTTCCTAAGGGCTCCCTGTTGACACACCGCAACATGTTGCAAATGGCTCTCAACCTGCACGCTGTGGACCCTAAATATGAGTCGGACGAATTTGTCTCCTTCCTGCCATTACCCTGGATCGGCGAGCAAATGATGGCGGTTTCAAGCGCCTTGGCCATTGGTTTTACGGTAAATTTCCCTGAGGAGCCTGAAACCGCTAACGCTAATCTTTACGAGATTGGTCCGCACGTTATGTTTTCACCCCCACGGGTTTGGGAAGAACTTTCCAGATCAGTGATGGTCAAACATCTGGATGCCAGCTGGCTCAAGCGTAAGTTTTACAGCCTGGCAATGCCTGTAGGCTACCGGATGGCAGACTTCAAGTTTGCCAAAGCAAAAGCACCATTTGGTTGGCGGCTTCTCTATGGCTTAATGCACCTGTTGGTGTTTAGAGCGTTGAAGGATAGGTTGGGATTCGCCAAACTGCGCAGCGCTTCCACCGGCGGCGCCGCTTTGGGACCGGACGTGTTCCGTTTTTTTCATGCCTTAGGCGTCAACCTCAAACAAATCTACGGTCAGACTGAGATTTCGGGAATTTCCTGTATCCACCGTGACGGGGATATAGATTTTGACACTGTGGGTAAGCCCATTCCGCAAACGGATATTCAGATTCACAACGTCGACCCCTCAGGTGTTGGAGAAATCATCTCTCGGAGCCCAGCCCTGTTTCAGGGATATTTTAAAAATGCTGAAGAAACCAAGAAGACTTTGCGAAATGGCTGGCTGCATTCAGGTGATGCCGGCTACATTAACGCGAACGGCCATCTCGTCTGCATTGATCGCATCTCTGATCTCATGAGCCTAGAAGGCGGCACTCAATTTTCTCCCATGTACGTGGAAAACAAACTGAAGTTCTGCCCGTACATCGTTGAAGCAGTGGTTCTCGGTCACGAGAAGCCCTACATCACGGCGATGATTTGCATAGACTTCAAGCACACGGGCAAATGGGCAGAGGATCGCCGCATAGGTTACACCACCTATACTGATTTGGCTAGCAAAGCAGAAGTCTACGACCTGATTGAAGGTGAGGTGGTGCGTGTCAATCGCAGCCTGCCAGAGGGGGCGAGAATCCACAAGTTTCTTCTACTCTACAAGGAATTGGATGCGGATGACGAAGAACTCACCCGCACCAAGAAAGTCCGCCGTAGGTTCATCAATGAGAAATATTCAAAAGAGATTAACGGTCTGTACAGCAGTCAACAAAGTATAGACATAGAGTCAATCATCCGCTATCAAGATGGCAAAACAGCCACCTTGAACACCAGCTTGCAGGTGCGGACAGTAAAATCTCCTGAAGAGTATGCGGGAAAAGAGCGAGTTTCTTTGTGGAAAAGAATTTTTGGTAAATAAGGCACAGGCATAGAGCATGGAGCATAGGGCATAGGGTTAGAGGTGAGAGGTGAGAGGTCAGAGGACAGACGACAGCAAGTCAAATGGTCAACTTGTCGAATGGTCAAATGGTTATAAATGGCTTCAATTACTAATTACCTATTTGACTATTTGACCTATCGACCATTTGACTATTGGACGACCTGAACGGTTTTGGCCAATTAACGCTATGTGCTCGGCGCTATGCGCTGTGCGACTCTAGGAGTATCAATGAGTCCAGGAATGCTTCATTTTGTGCAGCTTGTGGTCACAGGCTTGGTTATCGGCAGTGTGTACTCCCTCGTGGCCCTTGGTTTTGTTCTCATCTACAAAGCCACCAGTGTTCTCAATTTCGCCCAGGGTGAATTTGTTCTGGTTGGTGCTTACATATGTCTCGACCTCATAATGCGCTTTCAAATTTCCTTTGTGTGGGCTTTTTTCCTCACTATGGTTTTTTCAGTAATCCTGGGTTTGTTGGTAGAAAGACTGACTCTACGGCCGCTCATAGGAGAACCAATTATCACTGTGATCATGGTGACCATTGGGTTGGCTACAGTGCTCAAGAGCATAGTAACTCTTTTCTGGGGAACTCAGATAAAAGTGTTTCCTCCAATCTTTCCGCAAAAACCCCTAAACTACCAGGGGATAGTTGTTTCCCAGGTTTATCTCTGGACCCTGGGGTTCGCTCTTCTTTTTATGGCCATTTTCGCCCTTTTCTTCAAATACTCCAGAGCTGGAATAGCCATGCGCGCCACCGCTGCCGACCAGCAGGCGTCACAATCAATGGGTATCAGCGTCAAAAAGATTTTTGCTATCTCTTGGTGTATTTCCGCAGTTGTCTCCGCGGTGGGTGGTATTCTTATTGGAAACATCAATGGTATAAACATCACCCTGGCAGATTTCGGCCTCAAAGTATTTCCCGCAGTTATCCTTGGGGGTCTCGACAGTATTGTGGGAGCCATTATCGGTGGCTTGACCATTGGCATTCTGGAAAACCTTATGGGTGGCTATCTTGACATCTATTTTGGCGGGGGAGTGAAGGAGGTGGCTCCGTTCGTGGTCTTAGTGGTGATCCTTATGATCAAACCTTACGGCCTATTTGGCACGGCGGAAATTGAACGAGTTTAAGAAACGGGGAAGCCGGAGCGAAGACGCGGAAGCTCTAACCAATGCAGCAAGAAAACCACAAAGGTCACAAAGCACACAGAGGAAATCAATGGCAATAACATTTCCAACCAATACGCAGGCATTATTTCCCTTTGTGCCCTTGGTGTTCTTTGTGGTTATGGCTGACCCTTCGGATGCTTTGCGGTTCATACTCTAGAGCCAGGATCATCGTTACTTATGCCTACTGGTCTGTTCCATACTACATACGAAGACGACGAAAAAATCTTCCATACTCTCTGGGTAAAAATCTGGATGGGAGGTCTTATCTTTTTCCTTTTCGCAGGTCTCCCCTTTGTTGCTTCTCCTTTGAGCAGTTTTTTTGGTTTTAGTGTGCAACATATGGCCAACATGATCGGTATTTTTATTATTGGCGCCCACGGCCTTAATCTTCTCACAGGGTGCACCGGCCAGATTTCCCTTGGCCACGGGGCCTTTATGGGAGTTGGCGCTTTTACCTCGGCGATCCTATTTATGAAAGCAGGCTGGCCTTTCTGGTTCTCCCTTCCGGCCGCAGGGTTGGTAACCGCCGGGGTGGGTATGATCTTTGGAATTCCCTCTTTGCGCCTCCGGGGGCTCTACCTGGCCATCGCCACCATGGCCGCTCAATTTATCATTGACTACGCCATGCGTAACTGGACCTCTCTAACCGGAGGTAGCGGTGGTCTCAACGTAGATCGCCCCAGCATTTTTGGTTTTGCCTTGGACACGGATCTCCGTTACTACTACCTCATCCTCGTAGTAGTAATTCTATCCACTATATTTTTGAAAAACTTACTGCGTACCAAGACCGGTCGGGCCATGGTGGCCATTCGGGACCGGTATCTTTCAGCTGAGATAATGGGGGTCAACCTGTTCAAATACCGACTCCTTGCCTTTGGGATCAGTTCGTTTTACGTGGGAGTTGCTGGGGGGCTTTTTGCCCACTACAATTTGGTCGTCAGTGACGAGCATTTCACCATGTGGCTTTCCATCCAGTATTTGGCCATGGTAATTATTGGCGGCTTGGGACATGTTTTGGGGGGTATCTTTGGGACCATCTTTATGGTATTACTACCTGAACTACTGCGTATTCCGACTGAGGTACTGAGCAATACCTATCCCAACATTTTTGCTATCTTCGGAACTTTAAGAGAACTGGTCTTTGGGCTGGTCATTATTTTGTTTCTCATTTTTGAACCGGATGGTCTGGCTGCACGCTGGCACACTATACGCGCCTATTGGAAGCTGTGGCCTTTTTCTTACTAGCGTGGGAAAATATACAGCCTGCCAATGCTAGGAGAGGAGGTGGAAGAGGACGGGAATGAGACTCCCGGGGTGGAAGAAAAACTACACGGATGGAGCCAAAGTGGCTGCCAACCTAATGATAACAGAAAAATAGAGGGGGAGGGAAATAATGAAAAGGATGAAGATTTCCCAATGGGTGTTCGTGGTATTGCTGGTGAGTGGAATGGCATTCTGGGGCTGCGCCAAGAAAGAGGCTGAACCCATCAAAGTCGGCGGTATTTTCGACATCACCGGCGCCACCTCGGGAGTGGGTAAGGATTACGCTCAGGGTGCTAAAGATGCGGAACGCTATATTAACGAGAATGGCGGGGTCAATGGTCGCAAGATTCAGTTGATTGCCAACGACTATGCTTACAAAATTCCAGAAGCCGTTAACCTTTATAAGCAATACAAAGATGTGGACAAGGTTTTTGTCATCCAGGGGTGGGGTACAGGAGACACCAATGCACTGAAGCAGCAGGTTAACAATGACAAGATTGTTTATATTTCAGCGTCTTACGACTCAAATCTCGACGATCCATCCAAAACCCCTTACAATTTTTATGTTGGAACCAGCTATTCCGACGCCATCCGCCTGGCAATGAAGTTTGTCAAGGACTCCTTTAAGAAGATGTTTCCAGATGCGGGGGATCGGGCTCCCCGGGTGGTTTTTATCTATCCCGATCATCCCTATGGCAAGGCCCCCATACCTGCCGGCAAGGCAATGGCCAAGGAGCTGGGCATCGAAGTGGGACCAGATGAGATCGTCGGTCTGAGAGCAATTGATGCCACCAGCCAGTTGCTGCACATGAAGGAGTTTGATCCTGATTGGGCCTGGGTTGGCGGCACAACTCCTTCCACTTCAGTAGTTGTGAAGGACGCTGCCAAACTGAATCTCCGGACCAAGTTCATCTCTAATGTCTGGGGATTTGATGAAAATATTATCAAGCTTGCCGGTGACGCTGGCAATGACCGCATTTACGGCATGGCACCCTTCGCCTTTTGGGGGGAAGATGTTCCCGGTATGAAGCCCGCCATGGAAGAAGCAAACAAGGTCACTCCGGGTGCCAGCTACACAAAGTGTTACATTCAAGGATGGACGGCAATGATGGTCATGTGGGAAGGTCTTAAGCGTGCCGACAAAGCGGGACAGCTGAACGGACCAGGATTAAAGGCGGCCCTAGAGACCATGAAAAATTTTGACACCGGCGGACTCACTGCGCCCATTACTTTCACGCCCACTGACCATCGTCCCAACACTGCCTTGCGCATCTTCAAGATGAGTGACAACAAGTTGGTCCCAGTGGAGGGCGTTTCCATTGAAAGGGAAGATCGTTTCCTAGGGTGGTAATCAGTAAGCGTTTAGCGCATCTATCGGCGACACGGGTGAGACGAGCGAGACGGGCGAGACGTGATTAAGTTGTGCACGAACCGGGAAATCGTACTCCCAACGCGTGCGTCTCGCCCGACTCTAAGTCTTGCTTTTTATGAGATCTGTTCTGGCATAAAGAGTGCCCTTTGCTTAGTCTGCGTGCTCTCAGCCTTTGGGTGTGCACACTCTGCAATCTAAAATCTTAAATCGACAGCCTTGGATTGGGGCTTACCTCGGATACGGGATCCTTGAATGGCTCTGCTCAACGTTAACAACATCGAGGTAATATACAACGACGTTATTCTGGTACTGAAAGGCTTATCCTTGAAGGTATACCAGGGGCAGATCGTTTCACTTCTGGGCGCAAATGGAGCGGGAAAGACTTCCACCCTCAAGGCTATTTCGGGCTTGCTAAAGACCGAAGAAGGGGAAGTTACCGATGGGATTATAGAGTTTGAAGGCGAGCCCATTCATCGTCTTGCACCAGAGGAGATTGTTCGCCGGGGTATTTTCCAGGTCATGGAAGGAAGGAGAGTGTTTGAGGACCTGACCGTGGAAGAAAACCTGACAGCAGCCGCCTATCTTCAAAAGGGAAGGAAAAAAATTAAAGGTCTAAAGGAATTAGTTTATTCCTATTTTCCTAGGATCAAAGAGCGACAAAATGCTCTCGCAGGCTATTTGAGCGGCGGCGAACAACAGATGCTAGTTATTGGCAGGGCACTGATGGCTCAACCAAAACTTATGCTCCTCGATGAACCCTCTCTTGGACTCAGTCCCTTATTGGTTGCTGAAATTTTCCACATTATTAAGAAGATCAATGAAGAACAGAAGACGACAATTTTATTGGTTGAGCAAAACGCTCGACTAGCTTTAACTATATCTGACTACGGGTATATCATGGAAAACGGACGGATTGTTTTGGACGATACCGTTGAAAAACTGCGCGACAACGAAGACGTGAAGCGATTTTATCTTGGCTTGACTGAAGTGGGTACAAAACGTTCTTACCGGGATGTTAAATATTACAAGCGCCGCAAGAGGTGGTTGACCTAGTCAAAAGAGAGAGGACAGAAGACAGCAAGTAGAACTCAGAGGTCAGAGATCAGATGTCAGAGGTCAGGGCAAAACTGATCTCTGATCTCCGACGTCTGACCTCTGTGACGGACGGTTTCAACGATTTTAACGATTTGCCCATTTGACTAATTGACCAATTCACCAGTTGGCTACGTACATGACGCAAGGACGGCAACTGTGACTCTCCATTCCTATGTTGGCAGCAACACGACTATAAGAGGCAATTTTGAGTGCAAGGAAGATTTTCTTGTAGAGGGCGCGGTTGAAGGAAATCTCAGCTCGCAAGGACTAATAGTCTTGGGGAAAGATTCGCTGGTTAAAGGTGAGGTATCTGCGAAAGAAGTTGCGGTTTCAGGAATTGTGGTGGGTACAGTGAGATGCCGGGAAAGGCTTGAAATCTACGAGTCAGCCAAAATCATCGGCACGATACAGGCGCCTGTTATCAAGATGGCCCCCGGAGCTCAGCTTAACGCCAGAGTCATAATGTCCGGGAAAACTGGGGATGTCGAACTTCTCTCCCAATCCTCCCGAAATTCCTATCCCTCGCTGGTCAAGGCAACTAATTAGAGTTGTCAGCAGGGTGTAGTCAGTTGTCCAGTGGGGCTCACTCAGTTCGCCGCACAGCGCCAGGCGCAGAGCGCATAGTGCGTGGTTGCCATCCAGTCATCCGCTTTGCTTTATGCACCATGCGCGATGCAGACTAGCGACGGGCGATGAACAGCGGACGATAATCACTCTGGCATTGGTTCCAAAGTCAATTCATGGCTTATGTCAATACAGCCAATCACGCTCTGTGCTGCGGGGCACAGGTGCAAGTAATTATCCAAAGCTTCCTTAGCATCTTCCCATTTTTCCGCGGGAGCCTTGAGCGTGTAGTGAACTTTAATGCGAACAATTTTGAAAATACTGTCGAACTCCTCTATATCACCTGTCACCTCAGCCTTATATAAATGTTCAAAGGTTCGAATCTTCTTGCTGGCCAGTACCACGGCCAGTGTGCCCATCATTCAACCACCCACGGCGCCCACGATGTGATCCAGTGTGGCGGCGTGTTCTTTTTCTGGTTCTACCTTATAAAAATCTTTTATACCACCGTGGATGCCATAATAAACCGGCTCACCAAAGCCTTTAATAAGAGCCTTCCTGGTTGGGCCTTTCTCTCTGGTAATGATGATCTGCGAGGTGTGTACGAGCTTTCCCATATCTTCCTCCTTTTCAATCAATGCTCTGCAGCAGTTCATCGACTGTGGTGGATTTTGCGAGTATGTCTCCAAGACTTAAGGAGAAAAGTTCTTTCTTGATAACATCTGTCATACTAACCCAGATGTCTCTTGTGGGACAACCGTCAGCACGATAACAGAGTTCCGGGTCCAAAACACAATCTACCACCGCTAGTTTGCCTTCGAGTGTCTCAACTATCTCTCCCACACTTATCTTCCCAGGTTTTCTCGCCAGCACATAGCCACCGCGTCTCCCCCTAACGCTTCGGATTAGACCGGCCCCCTTTAGCAAGATGATTAGCTGCTCCAAATATTTGGCAGAAAGATCCTGGCGTTTAGCAATTTCAGCCAGTGGTATGGGCCCGTCGGCATAGTGCTGAGCCAGATCGACCATCAGTCGAGTACCGTATCTACCGCGTGTCGACAGCTTCATAAATCCTCCAGAAAGTATATGGAATGGCTAGAGATTAGCAGGCCGAGGACTCACTGTCAAAAGAAATTTTTGAACTATGTCTTTAGCCTGGATGTTCCATGAAGCAATTACTGCGACCAAAGAAAGAATTATTTTGAAGAACTTTGCGAGGTGAGTTTGGACTTAAGCTGAATGGTAACCAGGACCTCTTTGTTTTGTCCGGGAAGTAGCTTAATTGAAGCGGGAGAGAGCACCACTGGAATTTTCACAATCTTTTCTCCCCTTTGAGGTTCTATATCGCTCATACTGATGGGCTCAGTGTTTAGGCTAAGCATACTGTTGAGTGTTGATAGTGGGCCGCTAACCCTTACTGAACCCGGCCTGACATTTATTCTGTCAATCAAAAATCCTGGGGGAGGAGAGCCAACTATATTTGGCTCTACCGCTATTGCTCTCTCTACCCGTTTTTCCATCTCCAATCGTATAGCCGCTGGGGTTATGCGAACCACTTCCAAACCTGGAGGTAGTTCGACATTGTCTCCGTTCAATACTATTCGGTGAAAGCCTTCGTCCACTGTGCTGAGATCCAAAAAAGCACTCACCTGTTCTGGTTTAAGAACGCTGACGAGTCTGCGTTTTCCAGTAAGTTGTACTTCTACTCTCTCAGCAGACGATCTTCTCAGTTCTAGGTTTTCTGGTATGTTACGGAAATCCACCGTGGTGGTAACATTTATAAGCGACAATTGTTTGCCCGAGTAGATTCCCCAGGCAGCTGAAACCAGTAAAAACGTGAGTAGAAGACCAGCAGCTTGAATAAGCAACTCCCTCAGCCGAGTCCGTGGTTTTACGGTTGTGTAGGTCCTCAGGAGTAATCTGTTGAGCACCATCTGCAGTTGAGGCGGTTCAGGGATCAGTTCCACCTCACCACGGTGCACCACCGAAACCTCGCCACGCTCCTCCGATATAACGACTATGACTACGTCGGTCATTTCACTCAAGCCAATAGCGGCTCTATGCCTGGTGCCGTATTGCCGGGGCAAGCCCTCTTTCTTAGTCAAGGGCAAGTATGCTCCAACCGACTTGATTCGGTTTCCCTGTATTATCACGGCGCCGTCATGCAAAGGACTTTCTTTGGCAAAGACACTGGCCATAATTTCAGGGCTCCACCTTCCGTGGAGAGGAATTCCTTCACTCAAATGTTGGGCTAATCTATCTCGCTGTTGGAAAACGAGCAGAGCACCTGTCCTGTTTTTGGCCAACCGGAATACAGCCCGCTCCAATTCCGATAGGTCTATTGTCCAAGATTCGTAAGGTCGACCTAGAAAGAGACGAGCGGGACTGGTCTGAACCACGACATCACGGATTTCATTCCTAAAAACTACAACGATGACAAGTACAGCAATAGCGCCCAGACCCTGGAAAAACCAGCTGGTAAGCACAAGCCCACTTGCCTGAGCAACAGTGTGGCACAACCAAAGGAACAGAAGACCAAAGAGTATCTGCAGAGCGGTGGTCCCACGGAATAGCAGAAAAAACCTGTGAATTAGAAAACTGATTACCAAGATGTCTACAACGTCTTGCCATTTGAGAGATAGAAGAAAATCCATGAAACCCTCTTCCTTGGCTCTTTGTTGGGCAAGAGTATAGCATTCCGAAAGGGTGGAAAACTATATGCCCTTAACTGCATGTACCATAGGACTAGCAAGATTCATACTCGAATGCAAGTGTGCTCAAAAGACTTTTCGGCCGGATGGACGAGACACGGATCAGACGACAGAGGGCAGATGACAGCAAGTCAAACTCAGAGGTCAGAGATCAGATGTCAGAGGTCAGGGCAAAACTGATCTCTGATCTCCGACGTCTGACGTCTGTGACGGACGACTTGAACGATTTGACCAGTCGACCATTTGACTAATTGACCAGTTGGCGCTGTGCGCCACCAGAGAAACTCCTTGCAAACAATTGCTCATTAGTGTAAGAATTTTCACGCCTTTTATAAAACCCTCTCCTTTAAACCACCCCAAATGCCCCCGTAGCTCAGGCGGATAGAGCTCCGGATTCCTAATCCGGGTGTCGCGTGTTCGAGTCACGCCGGGGGCACCATCTTAGATTTCGGAATGCGGAATACGGATTTCGGATTGAAGATTGCGGATTGAGGAATTACATGCTCACTAGAGTAGGGGTTCAGGGTCGGTGTTTGAAATATAGTGTATTTTTGATTTCCAAAAAGAAGTGAATTTGTCGATAGCGCGAGTAGTCATAAATACTTTTCTTGCAGCTATACAGTCCTTGACGGATATAATTGCCCAACCGACGCTCTTGTTCTCTATTTCAAATATTGCATAATAGTTGAAAAGTAGTTCTGAAGGTTCCCACCTCACGTGTTCCGCCAAAATTGCTGCGGCCAGTATTGCAGCTTCAGTAAATTTATCTTTATTGAAGTTCACCTCGGATGAATGTCTGTTTATCACAATTGCGAACTTTCCATGATATTTTCGAGAGCGAAAAATCTCCACATAACATTTGTAACCATTATCTTCTAAATACCTTTGAATGTATTGTACTGCGGGTCCCTCCTCACCAGGAATTGTTTCTTTGACTGCCTCTGCAAGAAGGCTACTGCTGGCTTTGGCAGTTTCACTGTACTTCTGTCTTATAGCCAAGGTTTTCTTTGCGCTGGCCTCTGGAGTATTTGTAGTCTCATTCACCTTGGCAGGTTTGGCTGTGAGATCGAAATGTATCAGCCGGTCACCCGTTTCAGTCGATCTACATAAAACTTGCGAGTCGTAATAGCCCTTCTTTCTAACTTGATAGCAGCGCGCTTCCCAGGCCTTGCCATATATGGATCTCTCAAAAGGAGTGACATAGTCAGTGTCCACAAAATTTGACTCAGAATAACCCCAATAGATCTCTGCACCGGAAGGGTCCGAGGTGATGTGTTCTTTATAGGTGGTCGCACAACCTTGATTGACCAGTGCTGTGAAGAGCAAAAGAGATAGAATTTTCTTGTAATACATGGACCCTTGACCTAAGTGGGTAGCTTGGCTCGTGCATTTATAGAGTACAGAAATGACAGGAGAACTGACAAGTGGAAAATCTGCAGAAAAAATCAGTTTACCTCTCCAACCCATACCATGTATGCTCGGGTTGCTTCAAAATTGTACCAGAAGCATAAACCTTGAAATTAGGCAAACACTCCATGAGACGTGAAGCTCTCATATGTTTGGTTCTAACTGTAATTATCCTTGCCGTTTACTGGCAAGTGACCAGAAATGATTTTATCCTATACGACGATAATGTCTACATCACCGACAACCCTCACGTACAATCGGGGTTTACGGGAGAAAATATAGGTTGGGCCCTTACAACAACTCGGTCTGGAAATTGGCATCCTCTCACCTGGTTCTCTCACATGTTGGACTACCAACTGTTTGGTCTGAATCCCCGGGGGCACCATCTAACCAACCTTTTCTTACACATTGCTAATAGCATTTTACTGTTTTTGACTCTGAGATGGGCCACTTTTGCTACCTGGCCAAGCGCGCTTGTTGCGGCCTTGTTCGCCATCCATCCACTCCACGTTGAATCGGTAGCCTGGGTGGCCGAGCGTAAGGATGTACTCAGCACTTTTTTTTGGCTCTTAACGATGCTGGCCTATATCAGATATGCAAAACGTCCCAAAAGAACAACTTACCTGCTGGTGGTGCTCCTTTTTGTCTTAGGTCTTACAGCCAAACCTATGCTGGTGACTCTCCCATTTGTATTGCTCCTTCTGGACTACTGGCCCCTAAACCGTTTCCAACTAAGGGGAAATTACGGTTCTGTCGTTGATGGAAGGGCGGAGCCAAGTCCCGAGAAGTTGTCGCCCATCAGGTTGATAGCTGAAAAGCTGCCGTTGTTTATGCTGTCCGGGATCGTCAGTGCTGTCGCCTTCTGGGCTCAGGCGAACGCAGGGGCCATGTCTGGACTGGAGGTGATACCAGCCAAATGGAGGATGGCAAATGCCTTGGTTTCCTACGTGACCTATATAGGAAAGCTATTCTGGCCTGAAAATCTGGCAGTATTTTATCCCCATCCACAAGACAATCTGCCAATCTGGCAAGTAGTATTGGCTGGACTTCTCTTGTTGATCCTATCCATAGCAATTGTCAGGCTAGCCGCTCGTTATAAATACGGTATTGTTGGCTGGTTGTGGTATCTAGGCACTCTCGTGCCTGTCATTGGCCTCGTACAGGTTGGCGAACAGGCCATGGCGGACCGTTACACCTATATACCCTTTATAGGGCTTTATCTCATCATTGCTTGGGGTCTTGCCGATTTGGGAAAAGAGAGCCGCCGCTTACGAACTCTTTTGACAGTATCGGCAACTTCAATTTTGATGGTCTTGGCTCTGTGTACTTGGCAGCAAGCAAAATTATGGCGGAACACCACCAACCTTTTCGAGCACACCCTCGAGGTAACCACCAACAACTATGTAGCCCACTATACCTTGGGCAATGCTTTGGCCCTGAAAGGAAACCTGGCTGGAGCAATATATCACTATAAGGAGGCATTGCGCATTAAACCCAACTATGCGGAGGTTCACAACAACCTAGGAAATGCCTTGGCCACGCAAGGAAACCTGGCCGAGGCAGTTGAACATTATAAAAAGTCCCTACTCATCATGCCCGACCAGGGGAATACGCATCGCAACTTGGGTGTGGCGCTGGATCGGCAGGGTAAGCACGAAGAGGCGATTTATCATTACAAAGAAGCATTGCGAATAAATCCGCAAGATTCACAGTCTCACAACAATATTGGGGTAACACTTGCCGAACAGGGAAAACTCGAGGAGGCTATTGTCCACTTTTCCCAAGCAGTGAGGATCAACCCCAATTTCACTGAGGCACAACGCAACCTAGAAAACGGTCTTAGACTTCTGGGCAAGTCCACATCAAAGAATCCAGTAGTCAGTAGTCAGAAGAAGTGAGCATGGGGCATAGGGCGTAGGGTTAAAATTGCGAATTTCGAAATTCGAATTTCGAAATTAAGAACTTGCCACATGAGTTTTGCTGCTGTAATCTGACTAGGTCTTGATGGGTTTTCCGTTACCATAGAAACCGCCCTCGCGAAACATACTATCTGAAGGAATTAATCCATGGCTATCTCTCGGGAAAGACGAAAACACCCGCGGGCGAAAGCTAAATGGCCTGTGACCTTGCAGACCGCTCAAGGCGTGATAAACACGGAAATACACGATATTAGCACTGAGGGGGCTTTCATCCGCTGCTTGGATCCTCTCGGACCAGCAGAGACCTTCAAGATGGTCATCAATATCCCACAATCAGATCGTCGTCTAATGGTCGATTCGGAAGTGGTCTGGATAAACAGTCTCGGCCCAGATCACTCTGTTACACCCCGCGGTATGGGAGTTCAATTTACCCAAATTTCCGGTAGTGACCGACAATTTCTTAGCAGAATGATTTTGAATCGCATGTAGATCAGTTCTTCGTTGTTTTAAGGCCTCTAATAAATTCTAGCAAACCCAGTCTTCTGCCCCAGTCCAAGAACCCGCCATGTGGAGTTTCAATCTCAAGGGCTTTACCAGTAAAGACAGTGAGATTTGAAGTATTGGAGTATCTGAATTCTCTCATCGCCAAAACTCTCTCACCGAAAAACCAAGCAACTAGATAAGCTCCTTGGTATGGATCATGCACCATTATGAAGAGGTGTGAAGTATCTAACTGCGATTATTATGTTGGCATTTAAGAAGTTTCTAGGTTTGGCTAAGAAGAAACATGGCATTAGGATGGATTTTAATAGTCGGCTTCATCGTTTTCGTTTTGCTTCTCGTAGCAAAAGATGAGTACTATGACAGGCGGGAGGAGAAAAAAAGGTTGGAACTCAGGGCAGAAATAGAGTGGCCCGTAACAATAACTACAGAAGGTGAAGTGCTGCAAGGCCGGACAGTCAACATCAGTGCTAGCGGCGCCTTGCTATCCGGTGTAGAGCAGCTCTCATTGAATGAGATCGTCCGTCTGAACATAAATCCACCAATAAGAGCTCAGCTGGAAATCACGGCAGAGGTGGTAAGGACCGACGTTCAATGCTCTGAAGACCAAAATACACCTCTGGGAGTTGCTGTTCGTTTTGTTATAATTTCAGAGGAGGACCGGCAGTTCATTTCATTTAGCGTCTATGACCACATCCGAGGAGAGAGATTCCCAGAAGACTCGCTCTTTTCTCCTGCTAATCCTTCACAAAAAGCCAGAACATTAAGTCCCAAATCGGGTAGGTAGTAGCCTCCCTCGAGTACAGCGAAAAATCTCCCCTCACATACGCGCAGGGCTGTGTTCCTTATGGCCTCGCCAATTGCGCGGTAGTCATCAGTTTCCAAAATGCCACCCCAGTCACGAACATAGGTATCGAAACCGGCAGATAAACCTATTAGATCAATGGAGGTGCAGTTTTCCAGTACTTGCTCGAGAGAATCAAGATAGGTTCTCCTCGTCTTGCCACGAATATTGACCACAGTTACTGCCTGATTGTCCTTGAAAATATTCTCGGTTCCGTCACCATAATGTAAATCCAGGTCTAAGACCAATACACGTGCAACCGATTCTTTCGCTAATAATTTAGCAATGGCCACGGCGAGGTTATTAAAAAAGCAATAACCCCAGTAGCGCTGGAGGCCAGCGTGATGTCCAGGCGGACGAGTGAGAGCCAGGGCTGGCGTCCCGCTAATGGCCTGCTCAGAGGCAGTGACGGCACCGCCAGCAGCAAGAAGTGCCGTTTCGTAAACGTCCCGTCCTTCGGACATTACCCCCTCTACCATAGCTTTAGAATGGATTCTGTAAATGTCTTGCAATTCTGCAGGTTCGGGTCGAATTACCGGGAAACGATCCTTTAGCTTGTAATAAGCAGCTTTTATTCGCTCTGGACATTCAACTGTAGAAGTATAGTAGGGAGTAAGATATCCTTCATGGTAAACAATGAGAAAAGGCACCATCTCGATCTTTTGTTACCAGTTTGCCGGTTGCAGCCTAAAGAAGCGTGCTGGTCATAGAACCTAGATTAGTAACTCTCGCCACAAAGTGCGCAAAGGGTAAAAAGCAAATTCTAAAACCATAGTACACTCTTTGTCTTCTTTGTGCCACTTCGTGGTTGAGTGGAGGGTGGTAACTGACGAAAACTCCTGGCGATTAGTAGGTTCTTGACAGACAGCTAAATCGCGATTATGCTCTGCGGGACAAAAAAAGAAAAAGGAATTCTGCTCATGACATCTCCCCTAAGAGTTCCACAGTGGGACTTACCTGAGAAACCGAACGTCTTTATTTTACACTGTGGGCTGGATATTAAAAAAGTGGAAAAGTCATGCGAAAAAGCAGATCTACCGGTAAACCTCATTCTTTTTCGACGGGAAGAAACCTTTTCTTATTATGTGCGGCTGGGTAGACCCAGACCCGACCTGATAATCATTCGGAGTCACTTTCGTTCTCTCGTCAACTCTTTGCATCAGGTCAAGGATACTCCAACCATTGTGGTCTCAACTCATGAGAAACCAATCGACTGCGCCCATCCCTTTGTTCAGGCCCACCAGGGTTATGGTGGTCATGAGACCTTCAGCCTCTATGAACAATTGACCCTATCTATGAGCAAAGAGCTCTCCGCCCATTAGGATCTCACCCTGTGTTTTTATAAAAGGCCATGCTGGCAAAGGTGACAAACGAACCTTCGTTGTCCACTTTGGTATATTCGTAGCGTAACAGTTTTCCGACTGCCCTTCGCTCCAGAATTCTTAACATGGTGTAAAGAGGGGGTAACCCGCAAATCCGGCGGCGATTGCCTTCGCTTATCAAAGTGGTGGCGAAGGTTTCAGCGTCACCACTCGCAACAATCTGCAGTAACCTATGGTCCGCCTCATTGTGTTCGCGCACAGTTCCCGCGTGTGGTCTAAATGAATCTCCATAACGTGGGCCGATATGAGCCAGATCAATGCTGGCCAGAAGGCAAACCGGATGACGATAGTCGTCCATGGTCTCCTTAAGTGCTTGCAAGACGTGCTGAACTTCCTCGGTTCGCTGCTCTAGCTCCTCCACCCCAAATGAGCAAAGAATCGGCACGATCTGAATTTCAGGTAGGAGCAATCGGAGGAAAAGGGTTTGGAACTCAATAGTGTGTTCACGGCGATGAGCAAATTCGTCTGCGAAGAGATCCAGCTTACAACGGCTGGACAGTTCTCCAATGAACTCTCTATTTACAGGCACGAATCCCAAGGGAGTTTCAAAGTCCTTGTCGCACAAAGCAAAGTAGTGGGGCAAAGGTTCATGCCCTGTACCCAGGACAACGCAAGTGTGAACAGCATTTGCTTCAACCAGAGCCTTGTGCGCATAAGCGAAACATGAACCACCCGAACGCAAATCGATATGTGGAGCAATCAATCCAACAACAGTTTCCCTAGGTTCAATGGGGTTGGGTTCACCAGGCCCGCCGTTCTCAGGGTCAAAGAAACTCTTTAGCTGAAGCCGAAGATCGTTTCCATTGCTCTCGTAGCTTAGTCCGGCGTGATAGGCTGGGCGGGTGGGTTGATTTGTGAATTCGGTGATCAATTGCCGCATGCGATTGCGGCTGTTCTCATTTTCTAAAAAAAAATGAGTATCCAGTGTTTGCAAGAGACCATCAAGGTTTTCCCTGAAGAGTATATCTCCAAACCTTCTCATGTAAGCGGCTTGAAGATCCACCACCGAATTTGATCCGTCCATGAGGGTGACCAGAAAATATGCCTGGGGACTGAGGACCAGGGTCTCCGGATTGAGTCCTTCAAGATCTCGGAGGGCAATGTATACCTCTCGACCGCGTCGAATGGGAATGGCTTCCAAACGATTCCGCAATTTTGGCACATCTTCACTCATGAAAATCTCTTCAATTGGCCTCAATATTGCTTAGGTCTTCTGCTGATGGGCTCACCCAGTTCACAGAATCTCAGACCCAACTGACTTCCCATGGGGCATTACATACGGGATAGCTTCTTGTTAAAAAGCAAACAAAGAAGGCAACTTTTGTACAGCGCACTCGCTTTGAGACGGGATTAGAGTATAATGAAAATGAGAACCCGGAGCAATGTTTTTCTGGACAAGGAAACTATTTGACTGCACAAATAAAATGTGTTATTTCAGCATTATAAGGGACTTAGCTTAGGCTCGACCTCCTCTGGGAGAATAATCCTTTTACCCACTTCAGCTTAAAGCTAGATAGCCCAGGAGCCGTAATTTGGGACAATCGTTAATGTGGCGTCTTACTATGATTAGATATCTGAATCATAAACTGGTAGCTTTACCCCTCTTCTTGTTAGTCTGGAGCTGCGCCCATTATGGACAAGATGTTTCCCTGCTGAGTAAAGCCCAGAGACAAGAAGTGGAATCCTATCAGAGTTCTCGTAGTGAGGCGTATTACCATTTTATCAAATCACGCCAACTGCTTTACCAGAACCGGATAGAGGAGGCGCTGAAAGAACTTGAATTTGCCGCGGAAGCAGACCCTGAGGCGCCCTATCTCTTTGCAGAACTAGCCTCCTTTTATTTGCGCCAAGGTGAAAGTGCGAAGGCACTGGCCGCGGCAGAGAAAGCTAGGAATCTAGATCCAAGTTCAATCAGAGTGAGAATGATGCTCGCTGGCTTGTATAGCAGCCTCAACCAACCAGAGCTTGCTATTGCAGAGTACAAAGAAGTTCTCAAGCTCGACCCCACTGAGCAAAAGGCTCTCTTGTGGCTGGCTTCCCTTTATGCCGCCGAGGGTCAATACGCAGAAGCTGCAGAGGTCCTAAAACGGCTAGTGGATCTGGATCCGGAAAACCCGGTGGCAAATTATTATCGCGCCCGAATGGAACTGGAACTGAAGAATTATGAAGAAGCTCAAAAGTATTATTTGAAGGCTCTAGAAGTCCGTCCAGATCTTGAGATGGCACTTATAGATTTGGCTTATCTGTACGAAGTGCAGGACCGTTATGAAGATGCCGAGAAAACATACAAGAAGATTCTGGCATTCGATCCGGAAAACAGGCAGGCGCATTCTCGGTTGGGAGATCTTTATTTACGCCAGAACAACTACCGTGGGGCGTTGGCCGAGTATCAAAGAATAACTGACCCGGAGGAAAAGGGTCTAGAGATGCGGAGCAAAATCGGCCTGATTCATCTGGAGTTGGGAGAATATGACCAGGCCATAGAGGTGTTCAGCTCCCTGCTTGCGGGACAACCTGATAATGGACAAATTAGATA
>JAJDNB010000023.1 GCA_022340905.1 Deltaproteobacteria bacterium
ACTGGAGGGTAAGGGAATGCAGGAGGAATATAGAGTAGAATCCGACTCAATGGGTGAGGTAAAGGTTGCGGCATCAGCCTATTACGGTGCACAGACACAGAGGGCGGTGCAAAATTTCCCTATCAGCGGTTTGAGGTTCCCCCGGGAGTTTATTCGTTCCTTGGGCCTGATTAAGGGAGCAGCGGCGAAAGTTAACTTGGAACTTGGGTTTATCACCCGAGAGGTATCAGAGGCAATCAGCCAGGCAGCGAGAGAGGTGGCAGAGGGGAAGTTCGATGATCACTTCCCGGTTGATATCTTTCAGACTGGGTCGGGGACCTCTACCAATATGAATGCAAACGAGGTCATTGCCAACCGTGCCATTGAGCTCCTCGGAGGCAAAATAGGCAGTAAGACACCGGTGCACCCTAATGACCAGGTAAATCGTGGGCAGTCCAGTAACGACGTCATCCCCACCGCAATTCACATATCTGTGGCGGAAAGCATCAAGGGCGGTCTAATGGAAGCTCTGAAAAGGTGTGAGCATGAACTGGAAGCAAAAAGCAAGCAGTTCGACCATATCGTCAAAATAGGACGCACCCATTTTCAGGATGCCACGCCAGTGCGTCTGGGACAGGAGTTCAGAGGTTATGCTCGGCAAATAGCTCTTGCTCGAGGGCGCGTTGAACTGGCACTAGATGGCCTTATGGAACTGGCTCTTGGGGGGACAGCCACGGGAACCGGTCTGAATGCGCCAATCGGCTTTGCTCCCAAGGTTATTGCCCGATTGGCAGAGGAAACGGGTCTTCCCTTTGTTGAGGCCAAAGATCATTTTGCCGCCCAGGGTGGTCAAGACGGACTGGTTGGGGCGAGTGCTGCTCTGAGAGGTCTTGCTGTTACCCTCACCAAGATCGGCAACGATATTCGTTTGTTGGCTTCTGGCCCGAGATGCGGTTTGGGAGAACTGGAACTGCCTCCCGTACAGCCGGGCTCTTCTATTATGCCGGGAAAGGTCAATCCGGTAATTATCGAATCTCTTCTCCAGGTGGCGGTGCAAGTCATGGCCAATGATTGGGCTGTGGTTTTGGGTGGGCAGGCTGGAATCCTGGAACTCAACGTCATGCTGCCGGTGATGGCCTTCAATCTTTTGCAATCAGCGCGATTCCTCAAGGCCTCGGTTGAAAACTTCACGGAGAAATGTCTAAAAGGGCTTGGGGCAAATGAGCAGCGTTGCCAGGAACTAGTAGAACAAAGCTTGGCACTTTGCACGCCACTGGCCGTTGAAATTGGCTATGACAAAGCAGCAGAGCTTGCTCATAAGGCCTATGAGAGTGGCAAGACAGTGCGAGCAATGGCCTTGGAGCTGGAGGTCCTGCCTCAAGAAAAGCTTGAGAAAATACTGGATGCCAAAAAGATGACGAGCCCCGGTATCCCCGGCCACGGCGATTGAGAGAAGTAGGGACTTTGCTAATTTCGGATTTCGGATTGCGCCCGCCCGCCTCGCCTGAGCGAGCTGGCTCGCGATGGCGGGCAGGGATTGGGGATTTGGAAATGAGAGAATTAGTTGATTAGAAAATTAGTTAATTCGTAAAAATCGTAACACTCGTAAAAGGTAAACGGCGAACTGTTAAGCACTTGTAGTTTAAACTAATTCCCTAATTCTCTAATTTCCCATTTGACTTGCTGTCGTCTGTCCTCTGCCTGCTGTGATCTCTGTTCCATGGTGTCCAGTGAATGGCCTTAGGTAAGTAGAGGATTTAAACATGGTGCTACATCTGGTATAGTACTTTTATTCCTTAGCCCGAATATTTCATGAATTGCTGTTATGAGACCATGGAGATGGGGGTGCCACCGGGAAACCGCAGGGTGTTGGAGCCGAGGCGTACCTGATTGGTACGCAGGGTTCGACACCCGAGGACGCTCGGGAGGACTGCCGTATCCGTGGTCGGAGTAAGCCATTCATGAAATATTCGGGCTAGAAGACCTGAGAGCCTAATGGCCAAGATCATTGACTTTGAAAACCACAAAGGTGACGACAATCTAATCTGTCGTAAACCCCTGGAATTCAGGCGGGGAGATTGGCGGCAGGGCCACATACTGCAATGTCTAAGAAGCGAGGCCGAGAAATACCAAGACCACCGGCGGCAGGCGATCAGCGATGGACATCGTCACATCAAATTCGTTCCGGAACACTTTAGCTTGGTAGGTGGATGTGATTACACAGTCATGGGACTTTTTCGCTGGCGTGAGCATGAGGATTTGGCCAGGGAGTTCTACCGGCTAGCTGGTCTTATGGAGTGCGTGGTTAACAGCACTTCTCCCTTATTGCGTACAGATCTCCTGCGCAGTCTTTACAAGACTATATTGGAATTACGTAAGAGCCTCAATTTCTCCTGGAAAGGGGACTCGAGTAAATTTCTCCTGCCTTTGCATCAGAATTTTTACCGTCGCAGCCACTTTTTTGATCAGATACTCCAAGCGACCACTCTCAAGGCCTTGTATGAAACGGTAGACCGTGAAACGGGGATCCAGTTTGACTTGCTTGCGGCTGAATACGTATTTTATCTCCCCAAAAGGATGACCGACGAACCAGCTTAGCCCGGATGTTTCATCAATCGCCTACTAGCGACCACGAAACTGGGAACCCGCTTGTCGCAGATACCGTTTGCGGTGTGGGACTGAACGGAGCGCAGCGAGCGCGAACAATATGGCCGTCCTCCCGTGCGTCCTCGGGTGTTGAACCCTGCAATGTACCATTCAGGCACGCCTCAGGGCCAACACCCTGCGGCTGCGCGTGGCAAGCCCATCCTTATGGTCTCGTAACAGCGATTCATGAGACATCCGGGCTTGTCCCGCCTTTGTTAATACCATATGAAGACAAGAGAAATGGATTGACAAAAAGCCAATTTTAGATAAGATTAACAATAAGTTATCTAGGCCGTTTCCTCGTAGAATCCATGAGATTCATTTTGTCCATGGAACGGTGGGAGGAATCTTGAGGAGCTAGAGAATGCCTACATGGCCATATCGATACCAACTGAGTTTGCAGGATCGCTTGCGGCGCTCGGTCTACGAAGTGCTCAGAGACCAAATGGACGCGTATCTGGTGCAGCACGCTCTAGTTGATTCGTACTGGAAATTCTGTGAGGCTGGGGAGCCTTACCCGTTCGTGCACAAGAGAGAGTTGAAACCCCGGGCCAGGGTGGTGGAAAAAGAGTACGTAAACCACAACCATTTTCTGGTGATGTTCTGTGAAGGAACCATTCCGGGCCGTTACAAGAAATATATACGCTTTTTCGATTCCAACAAGGTCACTAAGGAAGGAATCTTGGAGTT
>JAJDNB010000024.1 GCA_022340905.1 Deltaproteobacteria bacterium
TGTTTGGCTGAATCATAGGACGATGAAGGAGCATCAGTACCGACCACCATGACCAGATTTGTTCCGCAGGGGTTGACTACTCCTCCACCTTCGGCTGCTATTTCCAGAGCAATCCCGCCAGACTCACCGTAGCCCGCGTTATCCCATGTAACGCTGGGAGTGGTATCTGCCACTGTTTCGTGCCACTCGGCCTCATAACCCATGGAAACGGAAGAGTGCGTCCCCTCATACAACTCCGTGTATCCAGTTTCGTTGTATGTTGTCTCTGCATATCTATGTCCAAAGAAGGCAAGTGGTCTGTTGTCAGAATCGGCAAAAGCCGCCATTGGGACCTCAAGCGAGGTACTTGAAGTAATAGCCGTGGCGTAGTTTGCAATAGCGTCAGCGCCGTTGGTTCCGCTGGTCTTGGTGCCCGTGACCGCAATTATCACTGCACCCATTCCAGCGGATGGTAGAGTCGGTCCGCTCAAGGTTATAGTGACAACTCCGGTGGTGGCCCCGCCCGTAGCCAATGCCCGCCAGGCCTGGATACGTCGGTATCCAGTGCTGTACGGCAGCCCGCCAGCCGGTAAAATCTCAGTAAAATCCAATCCCGCCCCACTGACACTTGTTACAGTGGGGGCGGTTTGACTGGAGTAGGAAGTGCCAGTGAAGCAGATGTACAGAACGTTGTTGGAGTACGTGGCTGAAGGAAAAGAATAGGAAGACAAATCCGAAGTGGTGGTGATTTCGGTAACTTTCGAGGCTCCGATCGCGGCGTAAGCGGGGATAGAGGCGAAGAGAACAATCACCGCAATCAGTGCTGCGGCAACCCACCGTACCCTACCGCGACTGCAGACCTTTCTCCCCTGATGACATCTTTTATTGTTCATTGACAACATTCCGGGGCTATCCTTTAATCAAATCGTTCAAATCCTTAAAAGCCTTTTGTTTCCTTTCTCCTGAATTCTGGATTCTGACTTCCCGCCCTGAGCTTGTCGAAGGGCTGGCTCCTTACTCCATGCCCTATGCTCTATGCTTTCTCAAATCCGAAATCCGAAATTCGAAATATGCTTTGTTAATACGCTGTCCTCAAGGTCACTAAACTCACTCCATCGGGGATTCTGGCGTGGTACACAGTCACCGTAACCTTGCGGCAGTTGGAGCCTGCCTGCAAAGTGGAAAGATCATCGCAGTTAACATCTGCCACAGCTACTTCCCGTTCGTAGTCGCCATATCCACTCACTGCGGCTCTGGACTCCGCACTTAGAGAGCCGGTTGTTACAGGAGCCAGTTCCTCCACTTTTTCCAAACCCAAAAAGTAGGCGATACTGGCAACCTCCGGCAGATCGCTTTGGCGTAAACTGCTTATAAAAGGCAGCATAATTGAAGCCATAAATATCGACACCATGACGATGATCAGCACGACTTCAACCAATGTAAATCCGTCACTCTTTAGTGCCAGTCTGGTCACCCTATAGATCCCCTCTTTCTGCATTCGGGTCCGTCCGTCGTTCAAGCCGGTCAAATCGTAAGGCTGTAATTTCGCAATCCGCAATTCGAAATTCTGCCCTCTGTCGTCTGTCATCTATCATCTGTCCTCTGACCTCTGATCTCCGACCTCCGATCTCTACGAGCTACTGACTCTCCCCGTATAACTATCCACCGTGATAGTTTTCGTCTCAGCTCCGGCACTCAGGGTCACAGAACTTCCCCCACCAGCAGTGGGTTCTCCCAGGGAATTGAAAGTAAAAGTTGCACCACTGGAAATGGTCACTTTGGATGGGAGGTTTACGTTTCTCGAATCCACCGTGTAATAGGTGTTGCTCGTAGTAAAGACGATGGTCTTAGCGCTGTGAGTACCCATAGCCAGCTCCTGGCTGTAACGAATATCAGCAGCCGCCATTGCAGCACCACCGGCCAAGGAAAAAGCGCTCGTATCCAGAAACTTCGGCACAACGCTAACCGCCAAAATGGAGATGAGAACAACAACCATGATGAGCTCTACCAGAGTGAAACCCTTTGAATTAGCTACAGCGTGGAAGTTGTTTTGAAACAACACCCTCATATCATCGATTTTTGTTTTTTCTGAACCAATCATAAGCCTTAAAAAACACTTGTTATTGACGCTAACCATCTCTAATGATAGAGTTTCTCGCACCTTACCGCATTTTAGGTGGTGCAAGTCATATGCCAAAGGTCAAGGATGGTGTGAGGGGGCGAGCTTTGTCTTAGTGGTGGTTGGACTTAACAAAAGAAATCTTCTCCCCTTTGACAGGGGAGGATAAAAGTGGGCATAAATAAATAGAGTTAATTTAAGTGGTTACTATTCCTTCCCCCCCCTCAAGCCCTCCCTTTTTGAGGAGGGGAAAAGAGACACAAGAGGAATGGGAATCATTAGTCATTGGTAATGGTAGGATCTAAAGTTAAATTAATTCCAATGTTGGATTTGGCCATTTGGCCAAACGACTCATTGGTGTTGCCCCACCGCCCCCCATCATAAAAGGGGGGCGTTTCAAAAAATCACTTCGAAATATCCCGCTTATAAAGGGGATCTCAAAAGCACCTGGCGGAAAATGAACTGCAACTCAGAACCCGCAATGTACCAGAGACAGTACTCCACGGCACATCGCATAGTCGCGCTCTTCTTTCTCATAGTAGGCCTGGCAATCTATTCCAATACCTTCAAAGTCCCGCCGCACCTGGATGACGTTTACACATATGCAGATAGCAACCTTGAAGCTCTGTTACATAAATTAACTCTCAGCAACACCCGGCTGGTTGCAGATTCTACTTTTGCTTTCAACTATTGGATGGCAGGTCCGAATGTGCTCGGCTACCACATACTCAATTTGATTATCCATGTGCTCACCGCATTTCTCGTCTACCAGTTAATATTCCAGATACTTCGGCTTTCCAATAGCAATAAGAATTTGGCAACAATGGCATCTGCCAATGGTCTTGGCGCGCAGGCTTTACCCCCTTTAGATGATAACCTTTTCTGGCCTAGCTTCCTTGGTGGTTTGCTTTTTCTCGTCCATCCTCTCGCCACCCAAGCAGTCACCTACATCACCCAGCGCTATACCTCTCTCGCCACCCTTTTCTATGTGGCCTCTGTTTTCTGCTATCTGAAGGCCCGGACAATAGTCTTGAACAAGCAAGGGGTGCAAGGTACCGATCCTGAGCAAAAGCTCTTTTTCAACCCCCGCCATCTAGCCTGGTACGGTCTCTCTGTTCTGGCCGCAGTTCTTGCCATGTACACCAAAGAGATGTCCGTTACTCTCCCGGTAGTGATCGTACTTGTGGAGTTCCTCTTTGTAGAATGCAGTTTTAAAAACCTTGGTAAGCGGGCCCTCTATCTTCTGCCGATCCTGAGCACCGGCTTGATAATCCCCTTAAATCATTTGCCGGTTTTTAAATCAGCCAATACTGCCAGCATAGTAGAAACCATTACAAATCCAGATAAAATTCTACCCCGCTGGGCTGAAAAAGAATATTTGCCTCGAAGTACCTACTTCTTTTCTCAAATTGGTATCATTTGGTTCATATACCTCAAACTCTTAGTTTGGCCTTGGGGGCAGAACATAGAACACGATTTTTTCGTCTCAGACGGCCTGTTCCACACCACCACCCTGGCGGCTTTTTTGGGATTAGTTAGTCTGCTGGCCCTAGCAGCATTGACCATCAAGAGGCACCGGTTGCTCGGTTTTGGCATCATCTGGTTTTTTGTGACGGTGTCGATAACCTCCAGCGTCATTCCTAACACTATCTTTGTAGCCGAGCACAGAGTCTACCTGCCCATGATTGGGTTGAGCCTTAGCGTTGCCGGTATATGTAGGCACCTTAAACGGCCACGCATTTTCTGGTCCCTCGCAATTCCGATTATGCTTTTACTTTCAGTCCTGACCTTTCTGCGCAACCAGGTGTGGAAAGACGATCTGACCTTATGGGCTGATGCCATGAAGAAATCTCCCAACATGAGTCGGCCCTATGTTAATTATGCTCGAGCGCTCAACGGCTTGGGCAGACTGGAAGAGGCCATGGCTTTGTATGAGAAGGTCCTGACCATGCCGGCTGTGCCATACAAGTCCGACCTCATGCATAAGCTCTATGCCCTTGGCAATTTGGGAACGATCTACGCTGAAAAAGGAATGCATCAGGAGGCCCTTAATTGCTATCAGGCCGCTGCACGAATGACAGCACCCCTTCATGCAAGCGATCTCTATTTCAATATGGG
>JAJDNB010000198.1 GCA_022340905.1 Deltaproteobacteria bacterium
TAGAGGCTGCGGCTGAGAAAGTCGGTACCTGGAGGAGAGTGATTGGTGGCGGTGGTATTGGCCTGGTTATCGGTTATATGGCCGGCTTGCTGGGGATCGGTGGCGGAGTCTTCATCGTGCCCCTGCTTATTTTCCTCCTAAGAGTCCCCACCAAAATCGCTGCTGCCACCTCCATTTTCATTGTGGTATTCTCTTCTTTCAGCGGCTTTGTCACTCATATTTCTCTGGCCAAAGCCGACTGGAATTTCATCCTGGTGGCAGCTCTTTTTTCGTTTGCAGGCGGCCAGGTTGGCTCCCGGATCATGGCAGAGAAGCTTAAACCCAGTACCGTACGGAGGCTCTTCGCAGTGGTTTTATTGCTCTTTGTCTTCAAGTTAGTGCAGCGGGTATGGTCTTAAGAGATCGCCTCACCTCTCCCACTCAGAGAGAAATAAGAGGATTTTATGGTGAGTCACTTGAACTCAAACGAGCCTGATGGGGCCCGTAGGTTGGTGCTGGCGTGCCAGGGTAATTCTCAACCGGTCCCTCACCTCGCGGGGAAGCATGCTCGTAAAGGTCTTCACTACCATTTCTGAGGAATTGTTGGTTTCGCTCACGTGAGCAAAAATAACCTCCTGCAGATCATCGCTGAAGACTTCAGAGATAACCTTTACCGACTGCTCATTGGAAAGATGCCCAAATCTGCTTTTAATTCGCTGCTTCACCGGCCAAGGGTAGGGGCCGTCTTTCAGCATTTCAACATCATGGTTTGCTTCCACAACCAGAATAGAGCAGTGCTCGAGATGACGACGAACCAGGTTGGTCGCGGCTCCCAGGTCAGTGCAAATCCCAACCTTTACCGAACCATTGACCAAAGCAAATCCCACAGGATCTGCCGCGTCATGTGAAAGGGTAAAAGGATGGATGGTGGTGTCCTTAACGGAGAAACTTTTTCCCGTGACAAACTCCTCTCTCTCACCCAGTTGCCCCACTTGCTCGGGTAAATGAGCACGGGTCAACTGGTTCAGATAAACTGGAATTTTATACTTCCTTGCAAAACTGCCAACTCCTCGGACGTGGTCCAGATGTTCATGGCTAAGGAGAATCCCGTCAAGATCTCTGGGACTGGCACCCACAGTGGCCAACCGCCGCTCTGTCTCCCGCCCGCTGAGACCAACATCTATGAGCAGACGCACCCTCTCAGTTTCGAGGTAGATGCTGTTACCCCTGGAGCCACTCGCTAAGACAGACAGTTTAATCCCCATGACACGGCACCTTCGGAAAGGGCTCTACCACAAAGGACACAAAGATCACAAAGGATTTTTTCGGTCTAGATATATTATTTTTCTTTGTGTACTTTGTGCACTTTGTGGTTAAAACTTGGACCTACTCACTGCGACACTAGCGACCGGTGTGCCCGAAACCTCCTTCATTTCGCTCGGTTGCAACCAGACTCTCCTTGAGATCCCACTGTACTCGGTATACTCGGTTAATGATCATCTGGGCAATCCTATCACCCCTGCGGATGGTAAAAGGCTTTTTTCCCAAATTAATCAGGGCCACCTTGATTTCCCCCCGGTAATCGCTGTCTATGGTTCCAGGTGCATTGATCACTGCCAGGCCATGGCCCACAGCCAAGCCGCTCCGTGCTCTTACCTGCCCCTCGAACCCCTCTGGTATGGCCACTGCTAAACCGGTTGGTACCAAAACTGCTTCTTGGGGTTGAACGGTCAGATCCGCATCCACGGCAGCAAAAAGGTCCATTCCTGCTGCCCCATGGCTCATGTATCGAGGTAGTGGGAGGTCTTTGTCTACCTCTCCCCTCAGACGAGTGATGGGAATGGAAAGCAGGTCAAGCTCGGCTTTTTTGGGTTGTTTTGTTTCCCCCATATAGCTGGGCGGTCCTTTCGATCTCTGTTGGAAGATTGGAATGTTGGAATGCTGGAAACGTTTAAGTATTCCAAAGTTTAGACTCCACCAGGGTTAGGAGTCTGAGTGAAATTTGCACTTCTGACCTGTTTGGTTCAAATATCTAGATACGTTTGGTCTAGGTTGAGCCCATCAACCTGTCCCAACAATACCAAAGACATGAATTCCGCTCGGAAGAGTTGTTGAGCGAGAGTCTGCACTTCTTCAACGGTGACACTTTCAAGGCCGGCTTCTATTTCTTCGTAGGGAACGAAACGGTCAAAAATAATTTCGTTCTTGGCCAGACGGCTCATACGGTTGTCTGTATTTTCTGCCGCCAAGTAGATTCCACCCTTGATGTGCTCTTTTGCGGCTCGCAGTTCGGCCTCACTAATAGGCTCCTCTTTGAAGCGACGGATTTCCCCACGAATTACCTCGAGGGTTTCCGTAATATTATGAGGCCTAACCGCTCCGTAAATTCCCACCATTCCCGCATCGGTGTGTGAGGATAGGAAAGAGTAGATCGAATAGGCAAGCCCCCTTCGCTCCCTCACCTCCTGAAACAAGCGTGAACTCATGCTCCCGCCTAGGATCACATTCAATATGCTGCAACTATATCGCTCTTTTTCGACTAACGATGTGCCCCTGGTGCCGAGACACAGATGGATCTGTTCGAGTTCCCTTGGATAAAGGTCAACTCTCGAGCTAATGAGGGGGACCTTCCGATTGAGTGTGTATGAATGTCTCTTTATATTACTGAAGGCCGGCTCGACCAATTCCAGGAACTCACCATGTTTGACGTTGCCGGCCGCACTCAACACTATTCGATCAGGATGGTAGCCCCGACTCAGGTATCCCATAATCATCTCTTTGGTAAAGCTCTGAACGGTTTGGATGCTGCCAAAAATCGGGCGACCCATGGGATTTCCATCCCAGAAGTTTCGATTAAAAAGTATATGCACGTATTCGTCGGGAGTATCTTCCACCATATGTATTTCCTGGAGGATGACCTCCCGTTCCCGTTCTACTTCTGCGCCATCAAATACGGAGTGGAGGAAGATGTCCGAGAGTATGTCCACCACGAGGGGCAAGTGGCTATCTATCACTTTTGCATGGAAACAGGTGTTCTCTTTACTGGTAAAGGCATTGGACATGCCTCCCACAGCATCGAGTTGTTTAGCAATCTCCTGAGCACTTCGCTTTTTTGTCCCTTTGAAGAGCATGTGCTCAATGAAATGGGTCAAGCCGCTTTCATTTTCTCTTTCATCGCGGGAGCCCACATTCAGCCAGATACCCATGGACACCGAGTGCAAATAGGGAATCTGCTCGGTCACCACTCGCATGCCATTATCTAAAACTGTCTTCCGATACAATCTCCAACTCCCTCATTTCTGGCATAGAGCATAGGGCATAGGGTATTCATCAGCCGGCAGCAGTCAGCTGCCAGCAGGCAGCGTTCTGAGATTAAATTGTTTGATCAGCTGCCAGCTGCAAGCTGTATGCTGTCTGCTGACTAATGCTCCATGCGCTATGCGCTATGCTCTTTGCGAGGAAGGCAGTGAGCCTCACTCGTCACGCTTTGCTCAGAGATTCTCCCAGGGCGGCCTTTCGACTGAGACGAATACGTCCATCTCTGTCGATTTCCAGCACCTTGACCAATACCTCGTCACCCTCGTTTAAAACGTCTCTGACTTTCTGGACTCGCTTGTGATCCAACTGCGAAATATGTATGAGTCCGTCAGTTCCGGGAAGGATCTCCACAAATGCCCCAAAGTCAGTAATCTTTCGTACTTTCCCGAGATAGAGGCCACCAACCTCTGCCTCAGCTGTAAGCTTTTCGATCATCTCCACCGCCTTTTGACAACCGGCAAGGTCGGGGCTCATAATGGTAACCTTTCCATCGTCTTCAACATCTATTTTGGTGTTGGTTTCGGCAATTATATTGCGGATTATCTTGCCGCCAGGGCCTATGATGTCACGGATTTTGTCCGGGTGTATTTCGATGCTAATAACTCGTGGGGCGAAAGGTGAGAGTTCTTCCCGGGCCGCCGCAATGGTCTGGCTCATTTTTTCCAGAATCGACAGTCGTCCTTCCTTCGCTTGAAATAGAGCCTGGCGCATAACTTCCCTCGACACTCCAGCCACTTTAATGTCCATCTGCAAGGCAACAACACCCTCACTGGTGCCGGTCACCTTGAAGTCCATATCTCCCAGGTGGTCTTCGTCGCCCAAAATATCGCTCAGGATGGCTACCCTGTCACCCTCCATAATCAGTCCCATGGCAATTCCGCCAACCGCGCTCTTCAAGGGCACCCCGGCGTCCATCAGGGCGAGAGAACTGGCGCATACCGAAGCCATTGAAGATGAACCGTTCGATTCCAATACCTCTGCCACCACCCTCACAGTATAGGGAAAATCGTCATGGGAAGGCATCACCGCATTTAACGTTCGTTCAGCCAAAGCTCCGTGTCCAATTTCCCGTCGGCTAGGTCCTCTCAGAAACCTGGCCTCCCCAACACAATAGGGAGGAAAATTGTAGTGGAGCATGAAACTCTTGAACTCATCACCGGCCAAAGCCTCGATCTTCTGTTCGTCAGAGGAGGATCCCAAGGTCACCACAGAGAGCACCTGGGTTTCACCGCGGGTGAAAAGTCCGGAACCATGGGTGCGGGGTAAGCGACCGACCTGACAATCGATAGACCGAATCTCATTGAGACCTCTGTTGTCAATCCTTGTCTTGCGCGTGAGTGCCATCTCACGGACAAACTTCTTCTCCAGATTATGGACAATCTCTCGCACTTCCGACTCACGATCCGCAAAGTCCTGACCGAGTTCTTCCATAATCTCCCCAATCATGGTACTCCGCAAGAGATAGCGTGCTCCTTTTTCGGCGGTGGTGTTTGCTTCCTCAATTCGCTGTTGGGAAAGCTCAGTTACCTTGGCCACCAGAGCTGGATCCTCCTCGGGAGACTCAAAGGTATTTTTCTTCTTGCCGCAGCGGGATTTCAGTGTCTCCTGGATATCCAAGATGGGCTGTATCGCATCGTGAGCGAAAAGGAGCGCCTCCAACAAATCATCTTCGTTGACAAATTGGGCGTTACCCTCCACCATGACGATACCCTCACGGTTGCCAGCAACAGCAACATCAAGGTCGCTTGTTTCAAGCTGGGCTGCAGTTGGGTTGATTATCAATTCACCGTTGGACCGACCTACCCTTACAGCAGCTATCGGTCCTTGAAAGGGTATGTCGGAAATTTCCAGTGCCGCGGATGCTCCCACCATTGCTACTATACCCGGATCGTTGTCAGGATCGGCAGAGAGCACGGTGGCAATTACCTGGATTTCCTTTCGATATTTTTTCGGAAAAAGGGGCCGGATCGGTCGATCAATCAGACGGGATGTGAGGGTTTCTCTCTCGCTGGGGCGACCGATTTCGCGACGAAAAAAACCGCCAGGGATCCTACCCACGGCAAAACCCTTCTCCATATAGTCCACGCTCAACGGCAGGAAATCAATGCCCTCACGGATTTTTTCCTCGCCAACCGCAGTCACTAGAACCACAGTGTCCCCATAGCTGGCGAGCACAGCACCACTGGCCTGTTTTGCCAACTCCCCAATTTCAAGCCGCAATCTACGGCCACCTACTTCGACTTCAACTATTTCCTTCATAATCTCGTTTCCTTTACATAAGCAGCTTTATCCGACAACTAACAAGAAGCGATGCCGAGTTCTGCCGATCTCACTTCATCAGCATTGCCGCATATAATAACAATTCTTCCCGTAGACATAAGAAACCTTCTTGGCATGAGCTGCCAAGGACTTCCCG
This sequence comes from Deltaproteobacteria bacterium, assembly GCA_022340905.1. Lineage (GTDB taxonomy): Bacteria > Desulfobacterota > Syntrophobacteria > BM002 > BM002 > BM002. The sequence continues at coordinate 5,714 of JAJDNB010000198.1, forward strand.
ACAATAGCGTGGAAAACTCCTTCCTCGTTTAACGGCGAAGACCTAGTCGCTCAATAACCACCCGATAGCGATCAAAATCCTTACGTTTGAGATAGTCCAAGAGACGGCGACGCTGTCCTACCAGTTTTAGCAATCCCCTCCTTGAATGATGGTCCTTTGTGTGAGTTTTGAAATGGTCAGTGAGATAGCTGATGCGCTCGCTGAGCAACGCTATCTGCACTTCAGGAGATCCCGTATCGGTCTCGTGTGTTTTGAAACTCTCTATGACTTCTCTTTTCCTTTCAACCGTTAGTGCCACAGTGAATACCTCCTCGTGTTTCGACCTTTTGCTGATTCGCCTTTCCAAATACGTTTTGCTAAGATGGAGTAGTTGGTCCCGAAATTTCAGATTTCCCTTACGAAATTGGTCCAAATACCCGTAAAGTTTTGAATGTTATCTCCTCTTGGTGGTCATCATTGGCTCTTTGACTCGCCTTGGAAACCATAGCCACCAGGTTATTATCGGGGTCCAAAACCCTGTATGGACCTTCGAGGCTGCATTCAGGGATGATAAATTCTCCCGGGTTCAGTCTGCCTCCCTGGCGGATATTTTGGGCAGCCATAGAAGTAACTCTTATTTCCGGATAAGTGGACAATGCTTGGCCTGGCCTGATAAGATTCTGCTCAAGTGATCCCTTATCGACAAGCTCTGTGAATTGTTCAAAGGTCAGGGCCTGCCTCAGATCAAATCCACCACTGGCAAGGCGTCGCAACTTACTAACGTGTCCACAGCAGTTCAAATGACAGGATAGATCCGCTCCAAGGCTTCTCACGTAAGTTCCTTTTGAGCAGGTAACCTCAAATGTAACCTCGGGCCAGCTGACGTCGCAGAGGTGAAGGTTTTTGATCTTCACCGTACGACAGGGTGGAATTACCTCGACTCCCCGTCGGGCCAGCTGATAAAGTCTTTGTCCCTCTACACGAACGGCTGAAAATAGGGGAACTCTTTGCTCTATGTTGCCCAAAAAAACAGCACAAGCCTTTCTTATTTCGCCTGCAGTCAGGGGGCCACACTCATGGACAGCAACCACCCTGCCGGTGCTGTCCTGCGTATCGGTCTCAATTCCAAAGCTAACAGTAAAACGATACCTCTTGTCCTGATCTGAGAGAAAGGGAGCCAGCTTTGTGGCGCCGTTAACGAGCAATATGAGAACCCCCGTAGCAAATGGATCCAGAGTGCCACTATGTCCCACCTTGGCCGCTCCCAGTTTTTTTTTCACCGCCTTCACCACATCATGGGAGGTAAAACCTTTTGGCTTATCTAAAACTAGAACACCATTGGCGGTGAATCTGGAGTGAACGTTTCCCCTCTCTTTTGGCTTTGGGCTCAAATTCACTGTGGCCCTCCGGCAATAAATTCCTCTGCTGCTGCTAAAACTTCCTGCACTACTTTGTTGAGAGAGCCTTCAGCTCGAAATGCCGCTGCATTATGGTGGCCACCGCCGTGGTGATTATGGGCAAATTTAGCTACATTCAGTCTTCCCCGAGATCTCAAGCTGACGTTCACCTTGCCCGAATCTATTTCTCGGAAGAAAATAGCCATCTCAACCGTACTTATCCCCCGCGGATAATTGACGAAGCCGTCGGTGTCCATGACTGTAGTATTCGTTTCTGCCAACATTTGCCGGCTTACCAGCATGCTGGCCAGACGACCATTGGACCGCAGAGTTAGAGTCTTGAGGCTAAGAGCCAACAACTGTAAGCGTTCAAGGCTCATGCTGTCGTAGACTTGACTTGCAATTTTTTCCGGTAACACTCCCAGGGTCACCATTTCAGCCGCTATGATCAAGGCTCTTGCCGTGGTGTTGGCAAAACGAAAAGATCCGGTGTCGGTCAGGATCGCAGTGTAGATGTTCTCTGCTGCTTCTAAGCTTACAGTAGCTGGGATGGCCTGAAAAATTTCGTAGAGAATTTCGGCTGTACTGCTGCACTCCGGTCGGACCAAATTCAGCTGGCCGAAATCATCGCTGGAGCTATGGTGGTCGATATGGATAATTTTTTCAACTTTCTGTAAGACCCCGGCACCATTGCCAATGCGGTCAAGTTCTCCACAGTCTAGCACCACAGCTAGATCAAACCGCTTGGGACCAGGGATCTCCTTAACTATGCGTTCTGAGTAGGGGAGAAATCGCAGAAACGAAGGTATCTCATCCTGACAGTAGGCCACCACCTGTTTGCCCAGACCCTCGAGAACCAAAGCAAGAGCCCCAAGGGAACCGATGGCATCACCATCTGGATTTACGTGGGTAGTGAGGAGAAAGCGCTTGTTATCTCTAAGCTCTTTTGCAATGGCGTCTATCAATGGTCAGATTCCTTGAGCTCAGCAAGTAAGCGGTCAATGTGAGATCCGTGTTCAAGGGAAGCATCGAAATAAAATGAGATATCCGGAATTCGCCTTAGCTGCAAACGCTTACCCAGTTCACGTTTGACAAATCCTCTTGCACTTTCCAGACCCAAAGCGACTTTGCTTCTTTTCTCATCATCACCCAAGAGGCTGTAATATATCTTGGCATGGCGAAGGTCCGCTGACACCTCGACACTGGTCAAGGTGATGTCAGAAAGTCGGGGATCTTGCACCTTGCGCAAGAGCACCTCCGCGAGTTCTTGCAAAATGAGATCCGCAATCCGATCTGTTCGTTTGTGTTCCACTATTTTGTTTAGCCCGTTGGCCAGTTTAGTCAGTTTTGCCGGTTATGCGGTGCTCCGAAGCCCTTTAATCCGGACAAACCCTCTGTAACCTTAGCCTGCAATGCCGTGGTTGATGTTGAGGTGTCCAACTGGCTAAACTGGCTAAACCAGAATTTCAGAAATGAATCAGTTCTCTCTCTATATTGACAATTTCAGCAATTTGCATATCCTCAACGAAATTGATCGCTTTGTCCAATTTCGAGTCAATGTATCCAGTCTGATTGCCAACTGCCACAAGCCCTAACTCTCCAGTTTGCCATAAATCCTGGGCGTCAGTCTCCGCCACCGCCAGATTGAAGCGTTGGCGTAACCTTTGACAAATGCTCTTGATCACTTTCCTTTTTCCCTTGAGGGATTTGTTTCCTGGCAAGCGCAGGCTTACCTTTGCTACCCCCACGACCATCACCCTACCTCAGCGAAACACCCGTTCATCACCACAAAGAGCACGAAGAACACAAAGAATACAACAGATGTGCGAGGTGAAACCTGATGGATGCGATCAAGCATCTTTGTATTTTCTTGCATCAAAGATCACCTATCCCGCATCTCGAATGCCAAATCTCTTAACCCTTTGTGTCCTTTGTGACCTTCGTGGTTAATTCCCGTGACACCCTAGTCTACTCCGGCTTTTTACTTCCTTTGCCCGGTTCGAGGACAGCTCTAATCTCTTCGACTGTATATGTCTCCAGAACGTCCCCGATCTTGACATCATTGAACTTTTCAATCATTATGCCGCAGTCTTGACCTGCCTTTACCTCCTTAACTTCATCTTTATAGCGCTTGAGTGAAATTATCTTGCTGTCATTGATCACCACATTGTCACGTAAAACCCGAATCTTGGCTCCCATTTCTATCCGGCCTTCGTTGACCATTGAGCCCGCCACTGTACCAACTTTGGAGATGGTAAAGGTCTTGAGTACCTCGGCTCGACCCATGAAGTGCTCTTTGTAAATGGGCTCTAGCATTCCTTCCATTGCGTCTTTTACATCGGCAACCAGTTGATAGATGACGTCGTAAAAGCGCAGATCCACCTGCTCGGCTTCGGCTAAATCTTGAACTTTCTGAGGGGCCCTCACACTAAAGCCAATTACTATGGCGTCAGAAGCTGAGGCCAGCATTATGTCAGTCTCGGTAACCGCCCCTGCAGCACTGTGAATTGCGTTAACTTTGATTTCCTCTGTACTAAGGTTGTTTAGAGAGTCAATAATTGCCTCCACGGAACCCTGGACGTCGCCTTTAAGCACCATCTTGAGCTCTTTGGTTTCCCCCTCTTTGATGCGAGCGAAAAGGTTATCGAGGGTCACCTTGGTCGCTCGAGAGAGCTCAGCTTCACGGAGCTTGAGCTGCCGGTGAGCCGCTACCTGTCTAGCCTGTCTCTCATCCTGCACAACCACAAACTCGTCACCTGCCTGAGGCACCCCTGATATTCCGTGAACCTCCACCGGCATCGAGGGCGGCGCCTCTACCACCTTGAGTCCTCGATCGTCTAACATGGCTCTGACCCTTCCGTGGTGAGTCCCACAGACGAAAGGATCTCCTACGCCTAAGGTCCCTTCCTGCACCAAAACGGTAGCCAACGGCCCTTTGCCAATATCCAGTTTAGCCTCGATCACCCGACCTCTGGCTCTCTTACTCGGATTGGACTTGAGTTCCATAAGCTCTGCCTGGAGAAGGATTAGTTCGAGTAACTCATCCAGCCCTGTCTTCTTCTTGGCAGAGACTTCCACCATCGTGGTCTCTCCCCCCCATTCCTCTGGGGAAAGTCCTCTTTCGGCCAATTCCCGTTTCACCTTGTCCGGATTGGCGTTCTCCTTGTCTATCTTGTTAATCGCCACCAGTATGGGGATGTCGGCAGCCTGGGCGTGGTTGATTGCCTCGACGGTTTGTTGCATGACACCATCATCGGCTGCGACCACCAGAATGACCAGATCTGTTACCCTAGCACCGCGAGCCCGCATGGCGGTGAAGGCCTCGTGCCCAGGCGTATCCAAGAAAACAACCTGTCCGGCATCCAAACTAACATTGTAAGCACCAATATGCTGAGTGATGCCCCCTGCCTCTCTCTCTGTGACCCTCGTCTCCCTAATGGCGTCAAGCAGAGAAGTCTTACCGTGGTCAACGTGTCCCATAATGGTCACTACTGGAGGTCGGGGCTTAAGGTCTTCTTCCCGATCAGGTGCGGCCTGGATTATTTCTGTCTCCTCAAAACCAGTCTTCTCGGTCTCATAGTTAAATTCTGCTGCAACCAGGGCCGCTGTGTCAAAATCGATAGCCTGGTTGAGAGTAGCCATGAGTCCCAGTTCCATTAGTTTTCTGATGACCTCAGTGGCCTTGACTCCCATGCGCTTAGCAAGATTGCCCACGGTTACAGCGTCGTCAAGACGCAACCGACGCTTTACAGCCTTCGGTACCGTGATTTCCGTTTTCTTGAGGTCTTTGGCCACAGCTCGAGCAACCTTACGACCCTTCATAGGCCGACCAGGAATAGCGCGCCTTTCGTAAAGCTCCTCACCACTGATCACCTCTTTGCGACGACTCGGCAGTCTTCGTCGGACGGACCGTTCCTCATCCTCCTCATCTCGTCCACGTCTTCCTTTCTTCTTCTTTGCTCTGACCGGCTTCTTTTCTGCCTCAGCTTCAGGTGCAACCTCGGCGATCTCAGGCTCAACTGCCAAAGGCTCTATCTTTTCCTCGGGTTTGGGCTTTACCTCTGGTTCGGGCCCTTCCTCAGGAACTTCCTCCGCAACCCTTTCTGGGAGCTTGATTATCTTGGCGGCAGCCTCTCTCTTACCCCTCCGACGAGGCTTCTTTATCTTCTTTTCCTTTTTTTTAACTTCCTTTCCTACTTCTTCGGGCTCTACCTCTTCAGCTACTGTTTCCTTTGCCTCCGCTTCTGATGTCGTTGCCTCATGCGCAACGGCAGGCATCTCTTCCTCCGACGGTGTTTCAGTTTGAGCGATTTCCTCGACCTGCATTTCAGCGGGGATCTCCTCGGGGGACACTGCCTCTGGCTTGCTTTCTACTTCCATCTCTTCAGAAGGTATCTCGGCCTTGACGACTTTTCGACGTCTGCGGATAACTCCCCGGCGAACCCGCTTTTCCACAATCAATTGTTGAGACTTACCCGTCACCGTGTCTCGCACGAGCTGGGCCTCCTCTTCCTCTAAAGAGCTCATGTGGCCTTTGATTTGAATGCCCAAGCTGCTAATTTTATCCACCAAGTCCTTATTGGGCATGTCCAACTCTTTTGCCAATTCATACACCCTCAACTTCGCCATGCAAATCCCCCGACTTCTATTCATTCACGTATGGCTAAAATTCATAACCCAAAGTTACAGCCCTCGAGAGCCTCCGCCATTGCATTTCCTGGATTCCAGGCATCTTCAGATAGTGCTCGGCGAAAGGCCCTTTTAAGGTGTATTTGTTTTAAGCGCGTCAGGCACTCTGGTCTGGGGCACACGTAAGCACCGCGACCACGGTGATGTTGCCGCTTATCTAAGTACACTCTCTCCGTGCCATCAAGAACAAACCTCAAAAGTTCGCCCTTGTCTCTCTTGCTACGACAGACAACGCATGTGCGTTGTGGCTGCCTTCCTCTCTTCCTCTTTCGCCCCATTCATTTTCTCTGTGGCTCAATTTTCCCCTATTTTCCTGTTCCAATATCCCGTGAGTGGCCCAATAAGTCAGAAACCTGAACATGATCTATATTAGGTTGGCTCCCATATAGCTGAGCCAGCTCCTAAGTCTTGCCACCCTCTTCACCATCGGGTTCTTCCTGTTCATCGACCTGAGCTTCCTCTTGTTTAGCCTCAATTTCTTTTTGCGCGGCCTGAATTTCCTCTTGCTCCACCAGGTATTCTTTGGCTGCGTCTATAAACTTTTCTGCTTTCTGTTTGCTTATACCTGGAATCCCCACGAGTTCTTCGACAAGACCGTCGGCCAGTTCTTCGGCCGAGGAAAAGCCTGCCTCGTAAAGATTGTCGGCAGTAGCGTCTCCAACCCCTGGCAGTGCCAGAAGCGAATCGTAACCTTCCTTGAGTGATTTTTGATACTTGCTCTCGCTTTTTACATCTATGCGCCACTCGGTAAGTTTTGAGGCCAACCGCACATTCTGACCCCTTTTACCTATGGCAAGTGAAAGCTGATCGTCCGGAACGATGACCTCCATAAGACGATTAGTTTGGTCTATGACAACTTTGGAAATGACCGCAGGAGCCAAGCCATTGCACACGTATTTGGCGGGGTCGGGGTTGTATTCAATGATGTCTATTTTTTCCCCTCGTAACTCTTGCACTACACTTTGTACCCTGGAGCCTTTCATCCCCACACAGGCGCCTACGGGATCAATGTCGGGATCTTTGGAGGTTACTGCTATCTTGGCCCTGCTTCCTGGCTCCCGAGTTGCTCCCATAATAGTAACAATGCCTTCGGCGATCTCGGGCACCTCAAGGGTAAACAGTTTAATGAGGAAATCCGGATGAGTTCGACTGAGGATAATTTGAGGACCTCTCGCTTCTCGGTTGACTTCCAGAACCAAAGCCCGGATGCGATCTCCCCTCCTGTACGTCTCCCGGGGCACTTGTTCCCGGTAAGGGATGACGGCTTCGGCCCTACCCAGGTTAACTGTAATTCCCCCTTTGTCCAAACGTTGAACTATACCGTTGATGATCTCGGTTCTCCGGTCCTTGTAATCTTCGTAGATCATCTCCCGTTCCGCATCTTTCATCTTCTGAATTATGACTTGCTTGGCTGATTGGGCAGCAATGCGGCCGAAGGTATCGGTGTCTAACTTTATCCCCAGGCTATCTCCAATCTCGCATTCGGGGTCCAATTTGCGACCCTCATCAAGGGAGATCTCCAACACCGAATCCTTGACCTTGGCCACTACCTCTTTGAACTGGAACGCCTCAATCTCCCCGAACTCATCGTTGTAGGCCACTTCCAAATCAAGATCGTGGCCGAACTTTTTTCTGGCCGCAGACCGCATGGCCTCTTCTAGAGTGGTGATAAGCACTTCCCGCTCAATGCCCTTATCTCGGCTGACTTGTTCTATTAGCCTTTTTAGATCCTGGATCATTTCCGTTTTTCTCCTCGTCCATTAACTTGGCTCAGTTTCCCTCGCCAACTGGAATGATGGAATCTTGGAGTAATGGAATAATGGGGAGAAAAAGGTAAACAATTTCCGAGTTTCCATTATTCCAACATTCCAATATTCCATGAGCGACGCAAAGGTTAAGAGGTAGGAAAACCCTTTCCACTTGCGTACGTTTCAGACGTTTGCTTGGTCGCTCATCCTTGTCCCGAACCCCACTGCCTTAGGCATTAAAACTCATAGATTAAATTAGCTCTAGCTATATTTTCCAGTGCCACCGAGAAGCGGCCCTCGGTACCTATCACAACTACCTCTTCTCCTTCAACTCCCACGAGGTCTCCCACAATCTTTCTCCGACCATCTTTAGGCGAAACAAGTAAGAGTTGAACTTTTTGACCGGCAAACCGAGAAAAATCCTTCTTTTTCCTGATGCGCCGATTCAGTCCCGGTGAAGAGACTTCGAGCACATAAGCTTGAGGAATAAGATCCTTCACGTCCAGAAGATCGCCCAACTCCCTACTAATACGGGCGCAGTCGTCAACGGTAACTCCACCTCCCTTGTCTATGAAAAGGCGGAGCATCCAGCGGGGACCTTCCCTGCGGTATTCAAGATCCACCAGCTCCATGCCCTCCGAAACTACCAGGGACTCGGAGATTTCTTCCACTTGCTTATAAATCTGTGTCTGTTGATCTTCTTGCATATACAAAAAAAGTGGGCTGACGCCCACTTCTCTTAGCAGACTAGATTATAACCGAATCGACAACAAAAGCTGGCTTTTGTAGCAAGCAAGTCTATAACCTAAGAATCCACTAATCGAAGTTAGCACATCGCCAGTGGCTCCCTGTCCACCTAGCGGCCACCTCAAAAAGGGACATGAACACGCATTCCCGGCCGTGTTCCTTCCGCCATACGCACCAGCACAGCTGGAAGAGTTGATGGAGCGGGCAACGGGATTCGAACCCGCGACACCGAGCTTGGGAAGCTCGTACTCTACCAACTGAGCTATGCCCGCTCAGGCGTAGGCAGTCTAATCAATCCCCCAATCTTTGTCAACCCTTTTCGACTGACATGATCCCGTGGATTAGCGGGGTTTGTCTTCCTCAGGAATTTCCCCAACAACGGGTGGGATCATCCCTCTACCTTCAGTTTAAGAGGCAGATCACCTTTCTTGTGTCCCGGTATCTTCTTACATTGACACAACTCTGCGGGTGTGATACCCAAACTCAAGCTCTGTCTAGCCTTTTATTTTCTGAGGCAACAGAGCCCTTTAATCCCTGTGACCTATGGAGGGGAGTCTTGTCCGCAAGCAGTAAAAAATGGCAGCCGAATGCAGCGGCCACTCTGGTGGGAAGCTTGCCCCATGAGGACCGCCGGAGAGCTTTAGATCTGGTATTCAAAGAGATGGTGGAAATTCCTGTGTGGCCGCAACTTGCACCCTATACGCCAGAGCAAATGATGGTACAGTTCAACGAAGGGTTGCCCGGACTGGTGCGCAAAGACACGCGCAACCTATTCGTCACCTCCGACCCAAGCTTTGAGAGTGAGTTGCTCAAATTCTACGAGGAATATCTGGCGGCCTCAGCAGGCGAGCTTCCTTTGGAACAGACCCGTTTTCGTTTTGGAGACGAAACAGGCAGAACTTTTTTTGCCTTTTTGGACAGGCTGGAACAGCTGCGGTCTCTTCCCGCGGCTGTAAAGGGTCAAATCACCGGACCTTTCACTTTGCTCGCAGGTCTCACAGACGAAAATGATAAGCTGGCCCTCTACGATCCTCGACTCCGCGATGTGGTGGTTAAAGCTCTCGCCCTCAAGGCGCAATGGCAAGTCGAACGATTGGTCCACTATGGGCTGCCCACTATTATTTTTATCGATGAACCGGCCCTAGCCGGCTTTGGCTCATCTGCCTTTATTAGCGTTTCAGCAGAAGATATTACCACCATGCTTGATGAAGTCGTCAATCATATTCACAAGGCTGGCGGTCTCGCTGGTACTCATGTTTGCGCTAACACTGACTGGTCGCTTTTTTTCAGTGGCTCTCTGGATGTGATCAACTTCGACGCCTATGGATATTTTGAACGCTTTGCCCTTTACCGCCAGGATCTTGTCTCATTTATCGAGCGGGACGGGCTGGTTGCCTGGGGTATCGTGCCTACCCTAGATGTGGACAATCTCAAGCAAGAGAACCCTGAATCCCTTGTCAGTCGCTGGCGCCAACAGGTAGAGAGATTAGTGGACAATGATCTTTCGTTGCAGACAATCTTCCGCCAGGCAATCATTACTCCCAGTTGCGGTTGTGGCACTCTGCCAGAGGCCTTGGCGGAAAGAGTAATCTCTACTACTCGCGAGATATCCGAGCAGATACGGCAAGAATTTACATCCTAGTAATTGTCTTTCCTTAAATCGCGGCTAAAAGTCGCTCCCACAAAAAGACAAAAGCAGCTAGCAGTTGGCAGAGTTTCAACTAGTCTAATCTGAATTTATTGCCTGCTGCCCGCTGCTGGCTGCCAGCTATTTTCTCTCTCGGCGTGTACCGCCATCCAGGTAAAACTCCCCGTTGGGGAGTCGCCGAAGAAAACCAGATCCGCACTCAGCCACGACCTTTCTTTCAGGCCATGATGTCTCAGTGCTCTCTGTAGCACAGGCTTATCCAGATCTTGAAATCCTGAGAGCACCAGCCCGCCTCCCCTTTTATTTAGTCGACAGAGTTCCGGCAGTTTTTCCGTGAGTATGTGTGTTGGCAAGTTTGCTAGTACCAAATCAAAACAGCCAATTACTGCTTCTGCTGAACCCCTTATCAGTTTGAGTTTGCTTTCCAGGCCATTGAGGTATCCGTTTATTTTGCTTAGCTCAAGCGCCTGGGCATCGATATCCACTGCCACTGCCTGCTCGATTCCCAGCTTTAAACCTACTAACGCCAGAACCCCGCTTCCACACCCTATGTCCACCAGGTTTTGGTAAGATCGCTCTTTCAGTATTTGGAGCATGAGACGGAGGCACATTCTGGTGGTGGGATGATAGGGAGGAAATGTCCCGTTGCTCTTAAGGATAAGGGAAGTAGGAGCCCGTGAAAGCAGCCAACGGCACCAGGGGGAGCCGACGGCCAAATCCTTATCTATACGATAATAGAAGAGCACGGCTATCTCCTTTCGCGGAGCGTAGGAGATAGTGAGCAGCTAGCAGGGGACAACTGGCAGCTTGGGAGCAGTTTGTATCTGAAAAGACTCATAACCGTCCATTCTGATATTTTTGATACACTCTGGCCCATCAAACTCCTAGCGGTTCTCAGGTCCAGGCAGGCGATTACTCTAAAACAATGGCTGCCAGCTGCGAGCTGTCAGCTGCTAGCTGGTTAATGGGCTTAGCCCATTAACCGTAGCGTCGCTCGAAGTCTGCCATGAACGAGACCAGAGCTTTCACTGCCTCAAGGCCTACGGCATTGTAGAGGGAGGCACGGCAACCGCCAACCGAGCGATGTCCTTTGAGACCCGCAAGACCATTTTCCAGGGCTCGGTCTATGAATGTTTGCTCAAGAGTATTCTCCGTTAACCGAAAAGTAACATTCATTATCGACCGGTCTTCTTTAGCAGCAGTGCCCCAGTAAAAATCACTCTTATCTAGGTAATCGTAAAGAAGTGCCGCCTTTTCCTTGTTTATCTCTCCCATCTTGGGCAGACCACCTATGCTTTCCTCCAGCCATTTAAGAACCAGTTGGACTACATATATGGCGAAGCAAGGCGGAGTATTGAACATGGAGTTCTTGGTGGCGAAAGTAGTGTACTTCAACATAACCGGCAAAGTTTCCGGTACTCGCTCAAGCAGGTCCTTTCGAATCACCACCAGGGTTACACCGGCTGGTCCCAGATTTTTCTGGGCACCCGCATAAATCAGTCCAAAGGGTGCCAGGTCCATGGGGCGGCCCATGATGTCAGAGGACACGTCACTTACCAGGGGCACGGATCCCGTATCGGGATAACTGCTCCACTGGGTACCTCGAATGGTATTATTGGAGGTTATGTGCACATAGGCCGCAGCCTCATTAAAACTTATATCCTTTGGAATATAGGTGAAGTCACGGTCTTCCGAAGAGGCAGACACCCGGACCTGTTTGTTCAGAATCTGAGCCTCTTTTATGGCCTTTGTAGACCAAGCACCGGTGTTCACGTAGTCAGCGACCTGGTCATCATGAAGTAAATTCATCGGTACCATGGTAAATTGCAGACTCGCTCCTCCCTGGATAAATAACACCTCATGATCATCGCCGAATTGAAGCAGCCGCCTGACCCGCAGCTTGGCATCGTTTATAACCTCATCAAACAAGGTCGAGCGATGGCTCACTTCGGTTATAGACATGCCAGATCCTCTAAAATCCAAAAACTCTCCTTGAATCTCTTTAAGAACTGACAAGGGCAGCGCAGCTGGACCTGGGTTAAAGTTATAAATTCGCTTCCCCATTTGTTGTTCCTCCTAAGGGCACCTCATTGAATCACAAAGCACAACGGCAAAGAGTAAAGACTAAGGTTTCAGTGTTCAGGTTTCAGCCTTTTTGCTTTTCCTCCCTGATCCGCCTGCGGCGGAAAACCTGACACCTGACACCTTGAGGTTTGCCCTATGCTCTATGCCTTTTAGTCTTTAAGAAAGTGGCGATGATACTCCTCCTCGCTCAGATGTTTTTTCATCAGGCCGGTGAGGAGATCAACCAGATCTTCAATCTCTGAATCGCTAACTCGCCTACTTATAAGTTGCATCAAGTCATCGTCGGAGAACTTTTGGAGAAAAGCTATGAAAGAGCGTTCATCTTCCTCTCGGGAATAACCGAAGGCTATCATTCCCTGGTATTTTTCCACAAAGTCATGACGGTGACGGCGCATGGTTCCTTCTCATCAAAAGAATTAACCCGGATATTTCATGAATTATCGATCCAAGCAGCCAATTGCCGCAAGTTTTGTTTGATCAGCCGATTGCCAAAGTGTCGACCTCCCAGAACCTGGACTGGACTTGCTTCGAGAAAATAGCGAATCCTAGTTCCTTTGCCTTCAGGTGTGGGTTCAACTTTCCAGTGACCACGAAAAGTGGCAAAGGATCCCTCCCGCTGCCTAAAATGGAGAAATGGCCTGTCTTCCACTACCTCCATGAGCACTCGAAAAGTAAAAGACAGGAGCGAAATTCCCACCCTTGCCCTCTGCTCCACCAGAAGGTAATTGCCTTCTTTTATCAATACTTTACTTTCTGATAATCCGCTCAGATGTGCGTCCATTTCATTAAAGGAGGTTAGAACATACCAAACACGTTCTGTCCCCGCAGCGACGATCATTTCCGCCACTACTCCGTCACCATTTTTTCTGATGGTGATCGGCCTGTCGTCATTATTGTTTTTATTATTGGAACTCAACTATTCACCATATGCTATTGAGATTTTAAGATTAGCCCCACAACCAGAAAGACGGATAATCGGTCTCTCCTGGGGAATTGCAAAATTATAACCCACGAGCAGGTTATTTTCTGCCAGGCACGGAAAGGGCAAAACGAAAACCCCACTTTGACCGCCAGCGGCAAAGAGGGGAAGATAGGAATACATTTATTGACGTTAACAATGCCCAAGGCCATTTACTTTGTCAAGGCAAATCTATTCGCGGCTTAATGGGCTGACAATCACCATTGAGCTCACTTAGCTTTCATTATTTACATTCTAAAATGAAGTATTGAGGCGAACAGACGAGTAAAGTCTTGACATTTGAAGATTCGACACTATTTTCCTGTTCATCCTTTGGTATTCAAGGGAAGAAAATCCATTTTCGAACTTGAATTTTTTCGGCGAATAAGTAAATTTCTGTCTGTTAGCACTCATTTAGATCGAGTGCTAACAACTCTGCGAGGAAGTCCCGACCCCATAATAATTAAACCGATTTCGCACTCCTGAGGAGTGCTATGAGAAAAGGAGAGTGATGGTATGAAGCTGAGACCTTTGCAAGATCGAATTATTGTCAAGCGAATCGAGGAGGAGGAAAAGACCGCTGGCGGCATCATTATTCCCGATACTGCCAAAGAAAAACCTCAACAGGGCAAAGTTGTTGCTGCTGGCAAAGGAAAGATACTGGAAAGTGGTAAGGTTAGTCCTACGACTGTCAAGAAGGGTGACAGAGTGCTTTTTGGTAAATATGCGGGGACGGATATAAAGATTGATGGCGAGGAACATTTGATCATGCGCGAAGACGACGTTCTTGCCATTATCAAATAGGTGCGAAGGCGGTTTTCTAGACAAAAAGGAGGGATTAATTCAATGGCTGCAAAAGACATCAAATACTTTAATGAGGCCAGGGAGAAACTCATGAGGGGAGTCAACACCCTTGCCGATGCCGTAAAGGTAACCCTGGGCCCCAAGGGACGTAATGTTGTCCTAGAGAAATCGTGGGGCTCCCCCACCATTACGAAGGATGGGGTCACTGTGGCGAAAGAAATCGAACTGGAGAATAAATTCGAGAATATGGGCGCCCAGATGGTCAAGGAAGTGGCTAGCAAAACTTCAGATGTGGCTGGTGACGGCACCACTACGGCCACCATATTGGCCCAATCGATATATCGTGAAGGCTCCAAGCTGGTGGCAGCCGGACACAACCCCATGGGTCTCAAGCGCGGAATCGAGACGGCGGTTTCTACTGCAGTGGCAGAACTTCAAAAGTTGAGCAAGCCAACCAAGGATCAGAAAGAGATAGCCCAGGTGGGCACTATTAGCGCCAACAATGATGAAACCATCGGCAACATCATCGCGGAAGCCATGAACAAGGTTGGCAAAGAGGGAGTGATCACCGTGGAGGAAGCCAAGGCCATGGAAACCACCCTCGATGTGGTGGAGGGCATGCAATTTGACCGTGGTTACCTCTCACCCTATTTTGTCACTGACCCCGAACGCATGGAAGTTATTCTGGAGGAACCCTATATTTTGCTGCACGAGAAGAAAATCAGCAGCATGAAGGATCTTTTGCCAATTCTTGAACAGGTAGCCAAGATGGGTAGGCCCCTGTTGATTATTGCAGAGGATGTGGAGGGTGAAGCCCTGGCCACTTTGGTGGTGAACAAATTGCGGGGCACCCTGAAAGTTTGCGGTGTGAAGGCGCCCGGCTTTGGTGATCGGCGCAAGGCCATGCTGGAAGATATCGCCATGCTTTCAGGCGGACAGGTGATCTCTGAAGATCTCGGTATCAAGCTCGAGAATGTGACCCTTAACGACCTCGGTACCTCCAAGACAGTGCGGGTTGACAAGGACAACACCACCTTAGTGGATGGTGGCGGCACCCGGCAGGCTATCGAAGGCCGGGTCAAACAAATACGTGCTCAGGTCGAGGAGACAACCTCTGATTATGACCGAGAAAAACTGCAAGAGCGTTTAGCCAAGCTGGTTGGTGGTGTCGCAGTGATCAACGTTGGCGCCGCCACTGAGACTGAAATGAAAGAGAAAAAGGCTCGGGTGGAGGATGCTCTTAATGCCACTCGGGCTGCGGTAGAAGAAGGCATCGTCGCCGGTGGCGGCGTGGCTTTGATTCGCTGCATTCCCGTTTTGGAGAAGTTGAAAGTAGAGGGAGAGGAAGCTTTCGGAGTGAATATCGTAAAGCGAGCTCTTGAAGAGCCGGTAAGGCAGATCGCCAACAATGCCGGACATGAAGGCTCGGTTGTTGTTGACCGAGTAAAGAAAGAAAAAGGATCTTTCGGGTTCAACGCCGAGACCGAAAAGTTCGAAGATCTCACCAAGTCTGGGGTGATCGATCCCACCAAAGTGGTGCGTTTTGCATTGCAGAATGCCGCCAGCGTCGCCTCTCTGCTCCTCACCACTGAGGCCATGGTAGCGGAAAAACCCAAAAAGGAAGCACCAGCTCCCGCTATGCCGCCTGGCGCCGGCATGGAAGGAATGTACTAGATCAATCAGCAAAAGATCTACAAATGCGGCTCAGGCGCCCCGGCTCTGGGGTTGCCTGAGCCCTTTTTTTGTTAGCTAGCAGCTGGCAGATTCTTTTCTGTTGCCATCTTTATACTGCTGCCTGCTGACTGCTGCTTTCCACTTTCCCCTTGCTTCCTGTGAGCTACTGGGGTATAAGTCCTTTCTTTGAGGAGGACAAACATGGCTCGTGTAACCATTGAAGATTGTCTCAAGAAAGTCAACAATCGCTTCACTTTGGTCCATCTCGGCGCCAAGAGGGTTATTCAGCTGCGGAAAGGTGCCACCCCCCTTGTAGATGCACCTAAAAACAAAGAGGTTGTCTTGGCCCTCAGGGAAATCGCAGCTGGAAAAGTAGATTTTGACTCCATTCTGCAAATTGAACCCGATGAGCTGGTCACCGAAGCACTACCAGAGCAGCAAGAAGTTCCCGCAGAAGTCCCTGCTGAGGAAGCTGCAAAGGAAGCACCACCCGAATCAGTTGAAGCAGACGAAGACGAAGAGGTTGACGAGAGATAAACCGGTCTGTATCCCACTTGCTGAGATAGCAAGTTGTGGTCACGCTCACCTTGGTCTCGATGGTACTAGGAGTTATTCACATTGGCGGGCAAGAAACTCCTTCACTGTTTGAAAAAACGCGACCTCCTGAACAGTGACAGAGCAGACAAGAATACCTTGATAAAGCATGGTCAAGACTATTTGCAGGAGGGTTTCATCTCCGACTGCATCGATTTCTTTGAAAAGGCCGGATACGTTGAAGGGTTGATTCAGCTCAAGGAGAAGAGTGCTGCCGATGGAGATTATTTTCTCTATAGCCGATTAGCCAAGATTCTGCAGGATTCTCCTTCTCCTGAAGAGTGGACACGTTTAGGGGACAAGGCCTTAGAGCTAGGCAAGCTCTTGTTTGCCAGCCGTGCCTATGAGCGGGCAGAGAACCGAGAAAAAGCGGCTCAGGTGGAGAAACTTTTACAACAACTCTCCCAGGAGCAAACAACAGATGAAGCCATGCTCCATTGACAGAAGACCTTTATAAATTATACTCGCACTGCATCTAATAACACATCTCCCCTTTCATCAATTCCTGCAGAATTATCTCCTGGTCGGCACAGTTATTGAATCAGTGCGCTTGCTGATCGTCGGTCTTCAAGGTTGAAGAATCCGCGCTTCTGGAGCTCGGTGACCGCCGGAGGGAGGTTCAATGATTTTTTCTCATGGGGCGGTATGCCGGAGTAATGGCCAACATGAGCTATCCGGGCTAGGTTAGCCATAACATTGACAAATATAGGCGTGATGATTATAGGAAACTTAAATCGTAGGGACGTTTTTATAATTGGCTCAAGGCAGGATAGAGAATATGTCTTCGCCTTTATTATTGCCTAAAAGATTCGACGAATAACTCGGCCACCTGAATGTAAATTCGCAGGGAAGATATTGTCCAATGGCTAAGCGAGATTACTATGAGGTTTTAGGAGTCAATGCCAAGGCCTCCCAGGATGAGATAAAAAAGGCTTATCGACAGCTGGCGCTCAAGTTCCATCCGGATCGGAATCCAGGTGATAAAGCAGCTGAAGAGAATTTTAAAGAGGCGGCTGAGGCTTATGAGGTGCTGCGCGATCCTCAGAAACGTGATATCTACGATCAGTTCGGCCACGCGGGCTTGGAAGGTACAGGATTTACTGGATTCGGCGGTTTCGAAGACATCTTTTCTACCTTTGGTGATATATTCGAGGACTTTTTTGGTTTTGGAACCCGGAGGAGAGGTTCAAGGAATACTGCCAGACCAGGAGCAGATCTCCTTTATGATTTACGTGTCAGCTTCGAGGAGGCTGTCTTTGGAACGGAGAAGGAAATAGAGATACCGACTAGTACATCCTGCGAACCTTGCAAGGGAACTGGCCGGGAGCCGGGTACAGAGGAAGATATTTGCCCTGTGTGTCGCGGCCATGGTCAAATCTTGCAGTCTCAGGGATTTTTCCGCATTAGCACAACGTGCCACCGATGCGGGGGCCAAGGCCGAATTATTACTCACCCTTGCAAAGCCTGCAATGGTGCGGGACGAGAAAAAGTAACTCAAAAAGTGTTGGTCAAAATCCCGGCTGGAGTGGATACCGGTGTTCGTCTCCGCATTCCTGACAAAGGCGAAAGCGGTTATCGAGGCGGGCCTTCTGGTGACCTCTATGTACGTTTACATGTAGATCCCCATGACTTTTTTGAGCGAGAAGGTCACAACCTCTATTGCCGTATCCCCATCTCCATGATACAGGCTTCCATTGGGGACACTATGGAGATCCAAACCTTAGATTCGACCCAGAGTGTGAAAATTCCGCCAGGCACTCAAAGTGGTGATGTCATCCGATTACGAGGACAGGGAGTGCCTGGTCTACGAGGCTCTGGCCGGGGAGACTTATTTATCGACATCCAGGTAAAAACACCTGTGAATCTCAATAAGCGACAGAAGGAAATTTTGCGCGAATTTGGCGAAATCGAAGACAGTAAGAATTCATCGGAGAGGATTTTCAAATTTTGGGGCCGAGGGAACAAAAGCAAGCA
Organism: Deltaproteobacteria bacterium; assembly: GCA_022340905.1. Taxonomy (GTDB): domain Bacteria; phylum Desulfobacterota; class Syntrophobacteria; order BM002; family BM002; genus BM002. The sequence continues at coordinate 24,011 of JAJDNB010000198.1, forward strand.
TTCCAAGTCTAAACATTAATATGTAGAGGTGTTCACAGATCACGTCTTGAAAAAACGTGTAAAGACTACTCTTCCTCATGAGCACTCACCAGCACAAACAGTTTGATCAACTGGAGGCCACTGCCCTATTCTGCGCTAGATGCCGCCAGGCAACACCAGTGAGGCAGCGGTTGCTGCTCTTTTTACCCGACGGAGAACTGCATGAGTACCTTTGTCAATACTGCGGGAGTTCGGTTGGCACCAAAAAGGTTATTCAACAGTCAGATTTCCAACTCCTAGTTCCTTGAGCAAGCTGGAATGCTCTGCATGCGGTGGTCCATGGACCACCATTATTTTTTTAAGCATAGCGCAGAGCGTAACGAAAGGTCATAGGTCATGGGCAATCGGTTATAGGCCGGAGACATCCCACAACCCATGACCAATAGTCTATAATTCGACGAATTGGCTTTATGCGTTTTGCGCTAGCTGGAGGCTCGTTAAAGTGATCGAAGTTGAAAATCTCACCAAGTTTTATGGCCCAGTTCCTGCTCTACGCCATGTGAGCTTTACCGTGGAGCAGGGAGAAACTGTGGGATTCCTTGGTCCTAATGGAGCTGGCAAAACTACTACCCTAAGGATTCTCACCTGCTTCATGCCACCCACTTCGGGAATAGCTCGAGTTGCGGGACTGGACTGTCAACTGAATTCTCTGGAAGTGCGTGCTAAGATTGGCTATCTCCCGGAAAATGTCCCTCTGTACTCGGAAATGACAACTCGCCGTTTCCTCGAATTTGCTGCCACCGCCAAGGGCGTGACCCGCTCCCGCACCAAGCAAGAAATAGAGCGAGTTATGCAAATATGTGCGATTACCCCGGTAGCAAGCCGGACTATCGGGCATTTGTCGAAAGGCTATCGGCAGCGTATCGGTATTGCTCAAGCACTATTGAATGATCCACCGATCCTTATCTTGGACGAACCCACCATAGGTCTGGATCCTACCCAGATAGTTGAAATCCGCGCCCTGATCAAAGATTTGGGTGCTGAACGCACCATCATCTTGAGTAGCCACATTCTTCCGGAAGTAAGCCAGATTTGTCAACGCATCCTGATTATTAACAACGGACAAATTATTGCCACCGACACCCCGGCAAATCTCATCACGCAGCTCCAGGACAACCTGCAGGTTCACCTAGAGGTTGAGGGGCCAAGGTCTGAGATTATAGAGAAATTAGGGGGAGTTCCTGGTGTTTTGACCGTTCAACCGACAAAGGGCGAATCCACCTATGTAATCGAGTGCGAGCGAGGGCAAGACGTACGGTCTGAGGTGGCTCGCACAGTGGTCGAACATGGCTGGCAGCTTCGCGAGCTTAAATTGCAGGACCTCAGCTTGGAAGAAATTTTTATGCAGTTGGTGACTGACGAAGAGCCCGAGGAGAAGTAAGAATGAAAGGATTTTATGTTGTCTATCGGAAGGAGCTCTATAGGCTCTTTGCCTCACCTATATTTTACGTGGTTGCCTTCATATTTCTGGCCTTGGTGGGCTACTTCTTCTATTCCTCGGTAGCCTACTATTCTCTTTTGAGTTTCCAGGCAGGAACGAATCCCTTCCTTTCCGAGCAATTGAACCTTATGGACATGGTACTCGAGCCTTTCTTTGGTAGCATCAGTATCATTCTCTTGCTCATGGTGCCCCTCATAACCATGAGACTTTTCGCCGAAGAGAAAAAGACCGGCACTGCTGAGCTTTTATTCACCTATCCCATTTCTGACCGAGGTGCTGTGCTGGGAAAGTTCACTGCTGGAGTTACAGTGTTGCTCCTTCTTCTGCTGGGAACATTTCCCGCCATGCTGCTGTTGGGAATTATCACCAATCCCCCGTGGGAAGCTATTGGGGGTGGCTACGTCGGTCTCTTCTTAATGAGCAGTGCTTTTGTCAGCCTGGGTCTTCTTGCCTCATCCCTCACTGAAAACCAGATCATTGCTGCAGCAATTGCTTTCGGAGCCTTACTGCTCCTTTGGATCATTGGCTGGAGCGAATCACTGGTGGGGCCAGTGCTGGGGAGTTTTCTTAAATATCTGTCGCTGCTTACACATTACGACAATTTTGCCAAAGGAATTCTGGATTCCCGAGACGTGCTTTTCTATATTCTTTTTATCCTCCTTTTTTTGTTTTCCACTTTGAGGATTTTGGAATCTCGTCACTGGAGGGGGTAGTCGGAGATGACGAAAAAGCGTGGAAAGCTTGCCATAGTGTCCAGTACCACCCTGGGGTTTGTAGCTTTCGTCGGAATTCTAGCCTTTGTGGCCCTTATCGGTCAACGCCATCATCTGCGTCTAGACCTCAGTGAAGGCAAACAATATAGCATCTCAGAACAGTCACAAAAAATTGTCGAAGCACTCAAAGGCGACATTAGTATCAAGGGCTTTTTCCAGGAAGCTGATCCAAACAGGGAAAAGACCCGTGACTTGCTCGAGACCTATAGGTACTACTCCAAGAAGATCAACTATCAGTTTATTGATCCAGACCGTGAGCCCAGCCTGGCCAAACACTACATGATCCGCACTTACGGAACCTTGGTTTTAGAGGGCTTCGGCAAAACACAAACCATAACCACTGCGGATGAGGAATCTATTACGAACGCTATCTTGAAACTGACCCAGGAGAAACAAAGGGTCGTCTACTTTCTCACTGGTCACGGCGACAGGGACATAAGCAATTTTGACAAAGACGGTTACTCTACTGCCAAGGCTGCTATTGAAAGGGAAAATTTTCTAGTAAAAAAGCTCAATTTACTGGAGGTCCCCAGGATTCCCGAGGATGCCGCTCTCGTGGTTGTGGCTGGTCCCAAGAATGTCTTGATGGCCACTGAGCTCGAAGCTTTGCGTCAATATCTCGCACGAGACGGCAGTTTGATGCTGCTACTGGAGCCATTTTCCAACGGAGGTCTGGGCGATTTTCTTGAGCACTATGGAATCACCATCTCAGCCGACATTATTGTGGATACCATGAGTAGGGTCTTCGGTGCCAGCTATCTCATTCCAGTCATCACTGAGTATAGTCACCACAAGATTACCGACGGCTTTAACGTTGCCTGTTTCTTTCCCACAGCAAGATCCGTCAAGTCAGCTGACAAGGTTCCCCCCTCAGTTGATATAACCGAACTTGCCTCCACCTCCCCTTATAGCTGGTCAGAAACTGACTTTCAGTTTGGTCAACCGGAGCCCCCCAAATTCGATGAGACCAAAGACAAGAAGGGTCCAATCAATGTTGCGCTAATCGCCTCAGTCTCCAACAAGGCCCCCAGTAATGGCAAAAAGAGCGATGAGCATGGGACTGTTAAAGGAGAAAATCCCGAAAGGCAGGGCCAAATCCTGGTATTTGGTGACAGCGATTTTGCCAGTAATGGCTATTTCAATATGCAAGGCAATTCTGACTTTTTTCTTAACTCAGTGAACTACCTAGGGGAACAGGAAAACCTCATTACCGTTGAACGTCCTAAGACCTCGGGAACTCCTTTAACCCTCAGTCGCTCACAGAGCCAACTTTTGTTTTGGGTGGGCCTGTTTTTGATGCCGGTTGTGGTGCTGGTATCGGGTCTGGCAGTATTCAGACTGCGGAGAAAACACCGATGAAAACCAGGACTGCTCTTATCTATCTCTCCATTCTTGTAGTGCTTGCTGGGTACTTTTACTACTTTGAGGTGGTGCGCCGCAAAGCCCGCACCGAAGAGAAAGAAGCCTCCCTCCGCCTTTTTCAAGTGGAAAAATCTAAAATTACCTCTCTCCAATTGAACAGGGGCAAAGGCAAACCCATAACCCTCGAAAAAGAAGGTCAGTGGCAGGTAATTGAACCAATAGATTCTCCCGCAGATGAGTTCGCTGTGAACAGTCTGCTAACAATCCTAGAGTCTCTCAAGATGGAACGGGAAGTGGAGACCGAAGCTCGGGACCTAGAGACTTATGGTCTCAACAAGCCAAGGCTCAAGCTATCTTTCTTGGCCGATGGCATCCGCCACACTTTACGTATTGGCAATAAAGCAGTTGTGGCCAATCAGTACTACGCTTCCGAGGACCGTCACAATCGGGTAGTCTTAATCGCTGCCAGCCAAGAGCAAGGGCTGAACAAGAGTCTTTTTGACTTGCGCACTAAAGAATTTTTTTCTCTGCATAGTGAGGACATAGACCGCATTGAGATCGACCGCGCTGAGAGAAAGATTGCTCTCAGCAAAGTCACAAAGGACAAATGGCAGGCCCCAGCTTCTCCTGATGTCAGCATCAAGAATTCCAAAGTGGAGCGCCTTGTAAGTCGTCTGATTTGGCTGCGGGCAAAAAAGTTTCTTGACCACGAGAAAAACCAGTCTCCCCAACTTGGTTTGGATCCTCCTAGAATCAGAATCATCCTTGCCACTAAAGAGAAAAGTCAAACGCTTCTCCTCGGAAACGCTAAAAAGGAGGAGGGAATTTATGCCCAAGGAGGGGAATTGCCAAGCGTTGCCTTGGTGGACGAGAAATTACCGGAGCAACTCCCGGCTCGTCTCAGCAACCTTGAGGATCGCACCCTTTTCGCTTTCGACTTGGAACAGGTAAAAGCTGTAGGTTTGAAACTTAATGATCATAGTGGGCGGCTGGAGCGGCAGGAGGAGAAATGGAAGTGGGCGGCGGGCGATAGCCGGAAACCACCGGAAAACTGGCAGGTCAATTCTCTCCTCTGGAAGATCCAGGAACTGGAATATATACCAGGCAGCATTCCCAAGGTGGGTCAGCCAACTGGAGAAAAACAGGTAGAGGTGGTTCTTTACTCTGAAAAGGATGAGAATATCGGAACATTTTTCCTAGAAGGAGTTCCACCGGAAAATACAGAGAAGGACCTGCTCTGGTTTTATAAAGATGATGATGTGCCTCACTCCTACTGGATGGAGGGTGAAACACTCCGGGAGTTGGCGGACAAAACGGAAAAACTTCTGAAATCAGAATCATAACAGAGAAACTTAGTGCAAAGTGGCAATTTAACCAGAGATGTGGGATGTGCGATGTGAGGTATGTGATTAAAGTTTTTTTGAATTGAGTATCCCACATCTCTGATCTCACATCTCACATCTGCTATCTCTTTGTGATCTTCGTGTCCTTCGTGGTGAAGTGTATTCGATTTACCCGAGGCTAGTTTATGCTCTCTGAAAAAGGTCTGATCTTTTTCCCCATGCAGCAGCTAGAGGGAACACCGGAAGACTTTCGTTTGGAGTACGAAAACGTCTTTTTCCCAGCTACAGACGGTACTCGGTTACATGGTTGGTTCGTGCCCTCCTCTGATCCTGGAGAAAAAACTACCCTTTTGTGGTTTCATGGCAATGCCGGCAATATAAGCCACAGATTGGAAAATATTGCTCTCCTCCATCGCCATCTGAATATCTCAATTTTTATCTTCGACTACCGGGAGTTCGGCCTGAGCGCTGGCCATATTTCCAAGGCTGGAACCTACTTAGATGCCAGAGGTGCCTGGAACTACCTGGTAATGGAGCGTGTGATTGAGCCATCTGATATTCTACTTTTTGGTCGTTCACTGGGTACGGCCCTGGCAGTGGATTTAGCCTGCAGTGAAACATGTCTCGGCGCGGTGCTCGAGGCTGCTTTTACCTCCTCCCACGAAATGTTAAACCGCTACTTCTTCGGAGCTATTCCTCCCGAGCTGAGCCAGTCCGCTTATGACAGCATAAGCAAAATTGGCCTGATCCAAGCGCCCCTTCTCTTCATACACGGGGAGTACGACGAAGCCATCCCAGTGGAGATGGCGGATCGGCTATACCGGGCTGCACGGGGACCGAAGCGCTTTTACCTGGTTTCCGGTTCAGGACACAATGATACCTATGTGGTAGGGGGCTCAGAGTATTTCCGCCAGTGGCAAGTTTTTCTGCAGGAATGTCTAGAAAATTTGAGATTGTAGAATGCAGATTGAAGATTTTTCCGCAAAAATCACAAAACTGGAGATATCAACACTAATTTGCAATCCTAAATTTATAATCTTCAATCGTCAATGTAATACTCGTCTTGTGATATCTTCTACCTCATTAACATCAAAAGGTTTACGCAGGTACGCAGTTATGCCCAATTCCGCTGCCTCGCTCTCGTAATGGTTCTGGGTCGTAGCTGTTACGATCACCACTGCTACTTCCACTCTATCTTGCCTTAATTGTTTGAGCACCTCCATACCATTCATCCCTGGCATTTTTATGTCTAAAAAGACGAGTTTGGGTTTATGGGATTTCACATATTCAATAGCGGCAAAACCATTGTCCAAGGTCACCAATTGGTAATCATCGCCAAGCATTGCATCAAATGACTCCAGAATTCCCCGATCGTCGTCTACCACTACGATTTCCTTATCTAGATATGCCATGTCGGAGCCTCCTCTCTTAGCCCGGACGTCTCATGAATCACTTGCTGCGACCGCAGATCTGAGCGCCCTCCCGGCCGTCCTCGGGTGTTGCCTCTTGCGACGTACCATTCTGGTACGCCTCAGATCCCACACCCTTTGGTTGCCCGGTGGCACCCTCATCTTTGCGATCTCGCAACAGCAATTCATGAGACGTCCGGGCAAAACAGCATTGGTCACTTTTATGCTCAGCAAGGATGATGCCAGAGTCGAGAACCAGAATCGTCAGTGAGGAAGAAGGCTCTAGATGAGGGCATTACGAAGTAGCTACCCTTTTATTGACTGAGGCAGGTCAGTTGAGGCATGCCTATGATTATGTACAGTGCTACCACTATTGTGGGCACAGGTTAGCCCTGCACTCCCGGAAATTTCAACACAAAGGTAGTTCCTGTGCCAACCACGCTGTCAACCTCGATTTCCCCACCGTGCTCTTGGATAATTTTATACGTCATGGCCAGGCCAAGCCCTGTGCCAGTGTCTTTGGTGGTAAAGAAAGGGTTGAATATCTTATCTTTGGTGGCCTCGTCCATGCCAACACCGGTGTCGGTGAACCGAAGGAGCACCCCTCCTGCCAAGTCTTCCGCTATGACCGTAAGCTTGCCACCCTGCGGCATCGCCTCGCACCCGTTTACGACGATATTGGATATTGCCCGCACCAAGTGTTCTCTGTCGGCCCAGAGTTCTGGAACGGAGTCTTTTTCCCTAATTTCAAGGGCGATGTTGGCAGCCTCCAGCTTATCTCGATACAGATCTTCCACCTGGGAGAGACAACCACGTACAGAGATCATTCTAAATTCCATCTTCGGTGGTCGAGCTAATTCAAGCAGGCTCTCGATGAGATCGTTGATCCGGTTCAACTCACGGGGTACGGTGGTCTGAAACTTATCGAAAAAGGCAGGATTTGAGAGCTTTCTTGGCAAGAGCTGGACAAAGGTTTTGATGGCAGAGAGTGGGTTTCTGATCTCATGGGCAAGTCCGGCTGAAAGTGTCCCTAAGGCGGCCAGGCGATCAGTTTGTCGCATCCGCGCCTCCAATGCCTTTACCTCAGTTACGTCGTTCAGCACCACTAACAACCCTATTTTCCCCCCTCTTCCCGCTTCGAGAAATGAGGTGTTCACCATGAGGGTGCGCTGCTCACCCTCACCCCTGTCCAATAGGATCTCCTTATTGAGGCAAGGAGTCTGATTAAGCAGGCATTTTTCTAGCAGCCTAACGAATGGGTTATCCTCAGGCCACAGTTCATGGAAACGTGTCCCCTGCCAGTGTTTCCCCTCCAACCTTAGTATGGACTCAGCTGCACCATTGGCACTGACAAGTCGCGACTCTAGGTCCAGGGTTATCAAACCATTGGTCATTGAGGCCAAGACTATATCGTTATAAGCCTTTAATTCTAGGATTTCATCCAAGCGCTGCTCTAGTTGCAGCCGCTGATCCAAAATCTCTCGAATCATGGTGTTGAAGCTGTGGGCAAGATCCTCCACCTCATCTCTGGTGTGAATATCTAGCCGCTGATTTAGGTCACCTCCTGCGGCAGCGATTGTAGCATTGGCTAGCTGGCCCAATGGTTGGGTAATGCGGCTGGCCATGACATGGGCACCGGCAAGTCCCAATAAGAGAGCCACTGCGCCAATTCCCAACAGAACCAGCTGGGTTCGTCGGATTTGCCAATACATCCGCTCAAGAGAAAGCCCCACACGTACAGTGCCCCACTTCCTGTCAGAACCAGGGATGAAAACTGGCACACCTATGTCTAATACCCGCTCACCCGTCTCCTGCCAAAAAACAGACTGGATAATCGGACTTTTTGCATCCAAAGCTTTTTTGTTCACCGGATCGTCTAAATTATTGCCTTGCCAGCCACTGTGACCGCTAAATGCGGCTACTTTCTCCTCTTTATCCAGGACAATGACGTAAACAATATCAGAGCCTTGGCTGGCCTTCTCGGCGTTCTGTTCCAAGGTTATATAATTGTATGTTACCAGAGCATTAGTGGATACGGCAGCAATGCTGCGGGCCACAGCGAGCCCCCGGGCCTCCACCTCCTGTTTAATGATCCGGGTGGAGCGGTTCCCCACCAGTAAAACAATGATCACCATTAGTGCAAATAGAATTGCGCCGATAGCGACCATGAATCGAGTTTTAAGGCGTATTTTTCGGGTAAACCAGGGCATTCAGCCTTGTCCGTCAATTCTCGTGCAATATGGGAAAACCGGTGTGGTTCACAAGAGGTATAAACCGACTGGTTAGTGTTCTGTCAGCCAGACTTCCTTTAGTGGGATATACGGTCCTCCCAGGGCACTAATTTCCAGCCCTTTGACATAGGGTTGAAATACCGATTCGAAGGTCAGATAGAGCCAGGGAACCATGGGAGCGTCTTCTAAAACGATCTTTTCCGCTTTGCGATAGAGCCTGACTCTTTTGAGCATGTCCGTTGTCACCAATCCTTGAGAAAGGAGACGGTCAACCTCCGGGTTATGATAGTGCATAAAATTATACGGTGATGTAGACGAGCAAAGAATACTGAGAAAATTGTCCGGGTCGGGAATGTCAGCAGACCAAGCATAGCGAAATAACTGAATTTGGCCGGACTTAAGTCTGGTCTCAAAGGCAGGCCAGTCAGTTTCGTACTGAACTGCAAGGTCAACCCCCACGGCTGCCAAATCTCTCGCTACCAGGGCCAATTCCTCTTGAGCCAACTTGGACTTGGATGCAGATAGTATGCTCAGAGAGAGTTTGCCTGGTGAAACCCCGTAACCAGCTTCACCCAGAAGATACTTGGCTTTGTCAAGATTATAGGGATATGACTTGTTTTCCGGTGTGTAAGAGGGCATACCGGGGGGGATAATAGTTGACGCTGGGACGAATTGGTCTTTCACATATTGTTGGATTATCCTCTCTTTGTTGATGGCGTAGTTAAGAGCCTGCCTCACCCTCTTATCTTTAAGGATTGTGTCGCTGCAATTCATCCCGTAGAAGAGCAAGCTGAGGGTTGGTTTTCTCACGAAATGATACTGCGGCGATTTAGCTATTTGCTCTCTAATTCCGCCATAAACTGGTGCTACTTCCAAAAGGCCCGCCTGAAAATCCTGGAATATTCTTTCATTCTGCGAGCCCTCGTATACAGTGAATTCGACCCGATCCAGATAAGGTCTGCCTTCATAATAGTTAGGATTAGCGCTAAGCACAATCCTATTCCCCTCCCATGACTCTAAACGGAAGGGGCCTGAGCCCACCGGGTGATGGCCGAACTCCTCGCCCCAACGTTCCACCTCTTCTTTGGGTATAACCTTGGAGCTCTTCATGGCAAGTACATAGAGAAAAGGCGAAAAGGGTTCCTCGAGAGTGATCTCCAGGATGTGTGAATCCAATGCTTTGAGACCCTCAACTTCTGTACTGTCGCCACGTAGATAGGATGTAGCTCCTTTCACTCTTTCGAAAAAGCTGAGGGCACTGGCGCGTTTTTGCAGGTCCAAAATGCGAGTGAATGAATAGACAAAGTCTGCAGCGGTGACCTGGCGGCCATTATGAAAGGTGACATCCTCGCGGAGGTCAAAAGTATAAGTCAATCCATCTGAGGACACCGTCCAGTTGGTTGCAATCGCTGGCACAATGTTCAAGTTTTGGTCAAACTGAACAAGCCCGTCAAAGAGTTGTTGAATGATGGTTACCGAGTAGATATCCGTGGAGAAGGCCGGGTCAAGATTCCTGGGGCTCCATGGAAGGGCGGCACGGTAGACGCCCCCATTTCGAGGCTCTAGCTTAACCTGCTTGGGCTTTTCGCCAGGCTGTTGTTGACACCCTATAATAAAGATCAGTGTAAAGGCGAGCGGCACTAGTAGTCTTTTCATGAGCCTTGATCCCATTATTGACGTGTCGTTGCCAAATCCTTTTGTATCTTGGCTCTATGAAATAGCTACTATACCAGCTTTCTGGGAGTTTGCAAAAAAAAAGCATAGCCCCGTTAAGGACTATGCCCAGCACCAACCAACCACAGGTTGGTAAAGTTAGAAGCCCCCGCCCCCTTCAGCCAGCGCCGGCAGAACATACATAGAAACAATGCTCCCGATGATAAGTAATTGCACCAAAATCCTCTTAGTCTTTTTCATTGCCTCTCCCTCCTCTCATGTGTTTGAGCGATGTGCCCCGTTTTAGTGATAGGGGCACTAAGAGCAAGGTCGGTACCAGAGTGGAAAAGGAGGGAAGAATTACTTCTATACCTAGGAGATTACAGAATAATTATTTGCAGTTTGAGAGAAGAGAAATTCCTAGCTTTCAGGTAGGTATGCACAGTGTCCAAGTTAGTTTGACCAAGGAAATAAACACCGTTTCCCAGAGAGTTTGCGAAGAGTTAGCACTTTCCACCCCGTTGCACATAATCCTGTGCATTGCCCAGATGAATGTGCAATCTAGTCAAAGCGCTTCACCTGATAGGGTTCGCCGTCATCGTGCTACGCTGTCACCCGTTGCCACCTAATCGTTATCATGAGTAATTATGAATGCGGCATATAACTGCAGATGACCGTAAATGACTTGCGCCACGCGATGTCTCATCGCTCATTTTTGAGTTGACATTCCGTCAACACTCTTCGACAGCAATTCATGGAACATCCGGGCTAGTTATTATCCCTGTTGAAGAATGGTGAGGGGAGACTATTTGGGGGAGCTTGCGTGAGGAGCTTCCTTGATCGCCAGGGATTTCATCTTTTGGATGAGGGTATTCCGATGAATTCTCAGAATGCGGGCAGCTTCGCTCTGATTCCACTCCGCCTTCTTTAGTGCTTTGAGGATATATTGTTTTTCGAAGTTTTCCCGGGCCTGAAGCAATCCATCTCCCAGGGGTGGTGTCTCTGTCATGAGACTCGAGTCAAGGAGGATTTCCAATGGCAGGTCTTCGTAGGATATGAGTTCGCCCTCCCGCCCCAAGACGACAAGTCTCTCGATCAAATTTTCCAGCTCCCGGACGTTCCCCGGCCACTGGTAGCGCTCTAAGGTTTCGATGGCCTTGTCGGTAAAACCCTTGATCCCCCGCCTCAGCTGCAAATCAAACCTGTTGAGGAAGTGTTGAGCCAAGAGTCTTACGTCGCCTTTCCGCTCGCGCAAGGGGGGGAGATTGACGGGGATGACATTGAGCCGGAAGTAGAGATCCTGCCGAAAACCGCCCTCCTCTATGAGATCCTCCAGATTGGTATTGGTGGCAGCCACTATACGGACGTTCACTTTTATGGTTCGGTTACTTCCGAGGCGCACGATCTCTTTATCCTGGATAACCCTGAGGAGTTTCGCCTGTAGCTCAGTGCGCAGGGCCGAAATCTCATCCAAAAAAATGGTCCCGCCATTGGCGTGCTCGAACTTTCCAATAGTGCGAGTGTGAGCCCCGGTAAAAGCCCCTTTTTCGTGGCCGAAAAGTTGACTCTCCATGAGTTCACTGGGAATGGCAGCACAGTTAATGGCCACAAAGGGAGCCTTGCAGCGATCGCCGTGCTGGTGCAGCGATCTGGCTATTAGTTCTTTGCCGGTGCCGCTTTCGCCGGTAATAAGAATGGAACTCGTGGCGCTTGCAACCTTGTTTACAAGTTGCAAGATATCCAGCACCTTCGGATCCCGAGTTACAATCTCCAGTTCCCCATATCTGTGAGCGATTTCAGAGCGCAGATAACGGACTTCTCTTTGTAAAGTTTGTTTTTCTAGAACTCGATCCACTGCCGAGAGGATGTCGTCAGGCTCAAAAGGCTTGGTGATATAATCATAAGCACCAAGCTTGATAGACTCCACTGCCTTGTCCGCTTTATCCGATGCTGAGATCATAACAACGTCCATAGGTTGGTCCATAGAACGCAGCTTCTTTAAGGTGGCAATCCCATCTAGCTCCGGCATGGCAACGTCCAAAAAAACTAAATCGTATTCAAAAGCCTCGCAGTATGTGATTGCCTCCTGCCCACTAACAGCAATGGTAACCTCATAATCATCCTCAAGAATGACCTGCAGAGCATCCCGAGCCCCCTGTTCGTCATCTACTACAAGGATCTTGGCTTGTATGGTCTTTTCCTTACTCATGGTTTGGTCCCAATTTCTCCCGCTGGGACTCTCAATGCTCACCGAGCATCAAGCGAGTCAATCGAACTGCAGAGGACTCTGCGTGCACAGAGACAAATATATGATAGTTTCTTTAGGATTACAAAACCTTTTATATGAACTCATTCTGTAATCCCTCTGGTTGTATCCAGTAAGCGCTACCGCTCACCTCTGGCGCTTGGATAGCTCACAAGTTTGCAGGTAGGAACTACAATATCGAGTGTCGAGATACTAGTATCGAAAAGTCCATAAGCTTTTAAAATAGTTGACAAGATCCTCGCATCTAAGCTAGTTATAGATGCGTAACGGTTTAGTGTTCAGACAGCTACCACTGGTTGGAGTATGACGAAGCACGAAAAGCGTGTGGTATTTACCGCTGAGGAAATTGGTCGGCAGGTTCGACTGCTGGCAAACCAAATCTCTGAAGACTATGAGGGCAAGGAGGTTGTCCTCATAGGGGTTCTCAAAGGTGCTTTTATCTTTCTCGCTGATCTAGTGCGCCAACTGACCATACCAGTACAGCTGGATTTTATTAGAGTGGCAAGTTATGGTTCTGGCACAGAGTCGAGCGGCAAGATTAGAATCACCACAGATGTTGAACTTGACCTCAAGGGTCTGGACGTTCTTATTGTGGAGGACATTGTAGACTCCGGACTAACCACAGCTTTCTTAAAGGAACACCTGGCAAGTAAAAAGCCCCGCTCTGTCAAAATATGTACCCTCTTAGACAAGAGAGAGCGGCGCGCCGTGTCCATCACCCTGGAGTATGTTGGATTGCAGCTGGATAAAGGCTTCGTCGTCGGCTATGGCCTGGATTGCAACGAAGCCAACCGCCAGCTCCCTGGCATTTATGAGCTGAATTCTTAGCACAAGTTTACGCCGTCACCCAGACCGCATGGAAAGCAACGAGGTCTAAGTATGATTGTTCAGTGTGAACAGTGCGGCAAGAAATTCAAACTCAATCCAGAGCTGATCAACCGGTCGGTTGTCAGAGTTCGCTGTTCCAGTTGCAAACATGTGTTCACCGTCTCCCGGCAAGAGAAATTTGATGTCATGGAGGCGGCACGCGTTCCTCACGAGGTGAAAAGCCCGCCTTCTGCAAGGCGAAAACCGTCAAGTAGACGTCTCTTCCTTTTCCTCATCCCATTGCTCTTAATTGCTGGGAGCGTAGCCCTGTGGCTCTATGTGCCGTGGCCTTTCAAGCCGAAAGCTGTCAAAAAGACCACAGATATCGAGCAACCGGTTTTGGTGGAAACTCGCGGCTACTTCGTCGAGAACCAGAAGGCAGGACAGCTCTTTGTCATACAAGGCCGGGTACGCAATGAATTCTCCAGACCGATCCGCTGGATTCACTTGCGTGCCAAGATTTATACCAGCGACGGCCAAACGGCCCGGCAGGTGGATTTCTACGCCGGCAACGTCCTCTCAAACCAACAATTAAAGAGCATGCCCCTGGAAAGTTTACTGGCTTTGGTGCAAAGTCAGCCCGCCACCAAGGATCAGGCGCAGGAGATAGGCCCCCGTCAAGAGGTCTCGTTCACTGTACCCTTCGGCGATTTACCTGAACTAACTCAGCTCAGTGACTACAGTGTGGAGATTCTCTCATCTCAACCCGCCTGAAAAACAACCAGTTTCTGCTGCGTCCTTCTAAGAAAAGGAGGGCTTTGAGGGTAACAAGCGACATGTGATGGGACTATGACGAAAACCCGCAATTTGATATTCGCCACTATCATGCTGACCCTGATTGTTAGTATGGGTACTGCCGGCTACATGATTCTCGAGAAGTGGAATTTTTTAGATTCTCTTTACATGACTGTGATTACACTCACGACCGTCGGCTTTGGCGAAGTCCATCCAGTCAACGACCAAGGTCGCATACTCACCATGACCATTCTGGTTTCGGGTTTAGGTGTGGTGGGCTATCTTATCGGCACACTCACTCAGATCGTGGTTGAGGGACAGCTGCTGCGAATTATGGGGAGGAAAAAATTGGAGCGTAAGATCGAAAAACTTAAAGACCATATTATCATTTGTGGCTACGGACGTGTTGGGCGCATTATTTGTGAAGAAATCTACAGATCCAAACCAACTGCCTTGGTAGTAATCGACAGTGACAGCACTGTTACCGCTAAGATAGAAGAAGATGGCCATCTATACTTACTCGGCGACGCCACAGAAGAGCGATTCCTTGTCAGATCTGGCATTCGAAGGGCTAAGGGATTGGCAACCGCTTTAGATTCAGAGGCAGACAATGTCTACATAACCCTGACCGCCAAAGGGCTGAACCCAAACCTATACATAATTGCTCGAGCCGGAAGAATAGGCTCCGAAAAAAAACTGTTGCAAGCGGGCGCCAACCACGTGGTTTCGCCCCACCAGATCGGAGGTTATCGGATGGCTCAGGCCCTCCTCCGGCCAAGTGTTACGGAGTTTATCGATTTTGCCACCCACGATCCAAACACTGGCATGGGGATGGAAGAGATTCCGGTCAGGCCGCACAGCAAACTGTCAGATGTGGCGTTGGTCGATTCAGGTATCCGCAAAAATCTGGATTTGATTATCGTGGCCATAAAAAAGGCCGACGGCAAAATGTTATTTAACCCTGCTTCTCACACCACTATTCAAATTGGCGACACCCTTATCGCTTTAGGACTAAGAAGCAGTTTGATTAAGCTAGAGCAGCTCCTGGGAAACTAGCATTCGGTAAAATCACCCTTTGGGAATGACTAAGGATAAGGCTGTCCCTTCTCTTGACCTTCGCCGTTTCACGCTTCTCCATCGACCCTCTTGATACCAGCAACCAGGGAGCATTTCTCTGATCATGTGCCACCCAGCCTAGATCGGCGACGCTCTCGGAAGTGATAAATATCATTGACAAAAGTAGGTTGACATGGTAGCTTTTTGTGTTTTTTTGAGGTAAAAGCAAACTGAATCGAGGAGCCCAATGTTAGATATAAGATTCATCAGGGATAACAGGGACACAGTTGAGGGCATGCTGAAGCATCGCGGTTATGACTCGAATCTACAAAGTATTCTCACTCTAGACCAGAAGCGTAGGGAGGCCATCCAAGAGGTTGAATCACTGAAGCATGAACGCAAGGTGGTCTCGGACCAAATTGCCCAAATGAAAAAGAACGGTGAAGATGCCTCACCAATCATCAGCCGAATGCGGCAGGTGTCCAAACGTATAAAGGAGCTGGATGGAAAGCTTGGCGAGGCAGAGGAAGAAATCCAGCGAATGCTTTTGCTGATCCCGAATGTTCCCCACGAGTCAGTGCCTGTTGGTAAAGATGAAAATGATAACCCTGTGGTAAAACGTTGGGGGGAGATTAGCCAGTTTCCCTTCACCCCAAAACCTCACTGGGAACTTGGTGAGAAGCTTGGAATTCTTGATTTCGAGCGGGCTGCCAAGATGACTGGAGCACGGTTTACTCTGTACTGGGGCTTAGGCGCTCAGCTCGAACGCGCCCTGATTAACTTTATGCTTGATCTGCATACTACCAAACACGGCTATGTGGAAGTACTTCCCCCTTTCGTGGTGAACAGTTCAGCTATGATGGGAACGGGTCAACTGCCAAAATTCAAAGAAGATTTATTCAAGCTGGAGGATTGGGATTACTACCTGGTGCCCACAGCTGAGGTCCCGGTTACCAACATCTTTATGAACGAGATCCTGGAAGAGGAAGATCTCCCACTTTACTACACAGCCTACACGCCCTGTTTTCGCTCAGAGGCCGGGTCCTACGGCAAAGATACCCGTGGGCTCATCCGTCAACATCAGTTTAACAAGGTGGAAATGGTAAAGTTCACCACTCCTGAACAATCTTATGATGAATTGGAAAGCTTGTTGCTCGATGCAGAGGAGGTTTTGCAGAAGTTAGAGCTTCCTTACCGGGTGGTGACTCTTTGCACTGGAGATTTAGGATTTTCTGCTGCCAAAACATATGACATCGAGGTCTGGATACCCGGTCAGCAGGCCTTTCGGGAGATTTCATCTTGCAGCAATTTCGGAGACTTCCAGGCAAGGCGAGCAAATATTCGCTATCGCCCTAAGGGTAAGAAGAAAATTGCCTATCTCTATACACTCAACGGGTCTGGACTCGCTGTGGGGCGTACTCTGGTTGCCATCCTAGAGAATTGGCAACAAGAGAATGGTAGCGTTGTGATCCCTCCTGCTCTGCGACCGTATATGGGAGGAGTCGATATTATCTCTCCACGAGGCTGATTTTTTTTGCACCGCATACAAAGGAGGTTCTTGCATGACCAAGCGTGAACTTATCGCCCTGGTCGCTGCTGCTGAGGACATAACCGTCAAAGAGGCAGAGTTAGCAGTGAAAACTGTTTTTGGTAGTATTAAACGGGCGCTTCAAAAGGAGGACCGGATAGAGATCCGTGGCTTTGGTAGTTTTAAGGTGAAATGGTATCCCGGTTACCAAGGGCGAAATCCCAGAACGGGTGACAGTATCCAAGTAAAGGGTAAGAAGCTCCCATTTTTCAGGGCTGGGAAAGAGCTCAAAGAGCGAGTCAACCAAGGCTAAGGTGTGTCATTAGATAGCGATTTACTGTTACCACCAAGTGCATTCAGGTCACTCAGATTCAAGAGATATGGGATATGGCATGTGAGAGGCAGGAAAAGACGTGAGTCTGTGAGCGCACATCTGTTGTCTCTTTGTGTTCTTTGTGGTTTGGCTAGCTCTTCGCCGAACCGCTGGAGATGGGATTTGAGCACATGGGCGTAAGGCTAGTGTCCAAGAGGAAAGGTCGGTTCTGGTTGTTCCTCGCAGGTGCAATTGGGTTGGGTTTTGTTGCGTCCTTCTTTTTAGGGAAACTATTTCACCCCAGGCCCGAATCAATCGCTCCATCCTCAAAGGTGGGCGACTCAGCCCAAGTTCGAGAAGCTACATCTCAGAGAATTCATCTATACTTTGCCGACCAAAAAGGGAATTATCTCCAGGCAGAGGAGAGAAAAATATTGGCCGCAGACTCCATCTCTGCCATTAAGGCCATAATGACTGCCCTTCTGGAGGGGCCCGACGACCCCAAGCTGGTTTCGACAATCCCGGCAGGGTCACGCTTGCTCCACGTTTTTGTCACAGATGACGGAACTGCCTATTTGGATTTCAATTTGGAACTCCGCCGTCACCACCCTGGTGGGGTTACGGCGGAACGGCTCACTCTCTATGCAATCGTTAACTCAATCGTTTTAAATTTGGAACAGGTTGAACGGGTGCAATTGCTATTGGAAGGCAAAACGGTATCAACTTTGACCGGTCATTTGGACATTAGTCAAGCCAAAACTGCCAATCTCCTCATCGTTCGCTGACAGGAGGAGCCTTGCTTTAATGGAATGTTGGAATATTGGGTTCCCATTGCCGGTAAAAAGTGACAAGGGTTATTACCTTTCTGACCCTCATTATTCCATCGTTCCAGTATTCCATTGTTCCGTGAGCTGCGGAAACAGTTGAATAAGTGAAAAGTGCTTTGTCCTTTAAGGCCTGCCAAAATCTTCGCACCGGTGAATGGTTATGTCTGGAGTCAAACGGCTACAAAAAATACGTAATATCGGCATCATAGCGCACATAGATGCTGGGAAGACCACAGTCACCGAGCGAATCCTTTACTACACCGGTAAATCGCATAGGATGGGGGAGGTCCATGATGGCGAAGCGATCATGGACTGGATGGAGCAGGAGCAAGAACGGGGCATCACCATAACCTCCGCTGTTACTACCTGTTTCTGGCGAGAATGTGAATTACACCTCATTGACACACCTGGGCATGTGGACTTCACTATCGAAGTGGAGCGATCTCTGCGAGTTCTAGACGGCGCCATTGGAGTTTTTTGCGCTGTTGGAGGGGTAGAGCCGCAGTCTGAGACAGTTTGGCACCAAGCTGACAAATATCGGGTACCCAAGATCGCCTTCATAAATAAAATGGACCGACTGGGTGCAGACTTCACCGGCGCCGTGGAGCAAATGCGAGAAAAACTGGGAGCCCGACCACTTATTTTACAAATTCCCCTGGGAGCAGAAACAGACTTTGGCGGGGTTATCGATTTAATCAAGATGCAGGCAGTGCTCTGGGATGATTCCACCCTTGGCCTCTCCTATGAATTCACGGCAATTCCGCCGGAATACGAAGAACAGGCAAAGGCACATAGAACAGAACTTCTCGAATCCCTAGCGGAGCTGGATGATACCATAATGGAAAAATACCTGGCGGATGAGGTACTTGAACCGAAGGATCTCTTACCGGTAATTCGTCAGGCCACTCTAAAGCTGAAAATGGTTCCGGTTCTGTGCGGTAGTGCCCTGAAAAATAAGGGCATCCAACTTCTTTTGGATGCCATTGTTGATTTCCTGCCAAGTCCCCTGGATGTTGAAGCTGTGGCAGGACATCATCCTGAGACCGGCGAAAAAGAAAACCGCTCCAGCAGTGACGATGAGCCTTTTGCCGGGCTGGCTTTCAAGATCCAGATGGATCAGGGACGTAAACTCACCTATGTAAGAGTATACTCAGGCTCTGTCCCTGCAGGAGCCGAGGTCTTCAATGTCAACCGCAAGCAAAAAGAGAAGGTCGCCCGAATTTTTCAGATGCATGCAAATAAGCGGGAAAGAAAGGCCAAGGCTGCTGCCGGCGAAATCGTGGCCATGGTTGGCCTTAAATCAACCACCACTGGGGATACTATTTGCTCGCAAAATAACCCAATTTTGTTGGAACACATCGAGTTCTATGAACCGGTAATTTCAATTGCCTTGGAGCCTCGTACTCGCGCCGATGAGGATAAACTTCTTCAGTCCTTGGATAAGTTGGCCGATGAGGATCCTACTTTCCACTTTCGTCAAGATCCCGACACCGGCCAAACCATAATCTCAGGAATGGGTGAACTCCACCTCGATATCCTGGTCAACAGACTGCTGAGAGAGTACACGCTCGAAGTTAATGTGGGAAAGCCTCAGGTGGTCTATCGTGAGACAATTACTAAGTCTGTTGAGGTCGAATCGAGCTTTGATCGAGAGATTGCGGGGGTCTCCCACTATGCCCAGGTTGAACTGCATCTGGAGCCCAGGCTCAGAGGCAAGGGCAACCTCTTCCGCGAACTGATTAGGGACGGCTCTATACCGGAATCCTTAATTCCTTCTGTGGAGGAAGGGGTGATGGAATCATTGGAAAGTGGTGTAATCGCGGGCTATCCAATAGTGGATGTAGAAGTGGCGCTAATCGGCGGGATCTACAAGGAACAGACTGCCAGTGAACTTGCCTTTAAGGTGGCTGCGTCAACCGCCCTGCAGGAAGGTTGCAGAAAGGCGCAGCCTCAGCTGCTCGAGCCAATAATGTCGGTTGAAATTATCGTTCCTGAAGAATTTACCGGTGAAGTTATCAATGATCTCAGCATAAGGAAGGGGAAGATTGAAGGGGTTCACTCCCGAAGGTCTGTAAAAATTATTCACGCCATCGTGGCCCTTTCTCAGATGTTTGGCTACTCAACTGCACTGCGCTCGGCCAGTCAGGGCCGCGCCACTTTCACCATGCAATTTTCCCACTTCGACTCTCTCGTGGAGAAAAAAGAACTCTACTTCTAGCCCGGCTAATTTTACCGACTCTTCGTCTCCTGCCGCTGTTCTTCTTTAATCTCTCCCTTCAGCTGCTGCAGTTCCTTCTCTATAGCCTCTTTGCGGTTGGGACTGTCCGCATATCGCAAAGCTTCCATAAAGTGAAACTGTGCATTTTTTAAAGATCCCTCACGCCTGTAATGAATCCCGAACTGGTAATGTGCTTCCGCCAGTTGATTTAATTTGCCATAGGCCATTCCGAGGTAGTAGTGGATGCCCGGTAAGTTATCGTTTATTCGTGCTGCTCGTGCCAGATTCTTACTTGCCTCTTCTGCTTTACCCTGCTCCAGTTGGGTACGTCCCAGGGTATAGAGGGCCATGGGTTGATCAGGTTCCAGAATGAGCGCTGAAGAGACCACCGCGTCGGACTTATCGAATTCACCCATCTCGAAGTAGGTCTCTCCTAGATCAACTAAGATGGGGACGAGATCCGGGCGTAGATTGATGGCGTTTTTGAAGGAATCGACCGCCTCTTGCATCATCCTTTGCCTCCTTTGCAGCAGACCCATCCCATAGTAGGCCATCACCTTGGTTTCAGCTCTTGCCATCCATTCGCGAAACTTGGCTGAGGCCTCCGCAGGGTTTTCGTAACCACCATAAAGTTTAGTCTGCATTAGCAAAAAGGCATCAGAGTTATTACCACCCTTTTGGGTGGCTTTGGAAGACTTGGGCCGTGTCTCCACTGTACTGGACAGATAGGCGACACGTTCGGGCACTCCCGGGTGGGTTTGGAGATAGGTAGGCGCATGGCCGCCAGCTTTCCAACTCTCCTGGCCCATTTTTCTCATTATTTTTACAAAATCCTCGCCATTATAGTTAGCCGCTTCCAGATAGCGCAGTCCTTTGCGGTCAGCTTCCTCTTCATCCTGGCGGCTGTAGTTCAGCATAGCCGAGCTGGCACCGGCCTGACTACCCATCATCATCGCCGCCCCAGCCTGGCCGCCCACAAGGATTCCGGCCAAAAGGCCGCCGAGAGAAGCTATGCTCAATTTTTGCGCCCTGGCTATACGCTGGGCAATGTGCCGGGACTGGACGTGGCCAATCTCGTGACCCAGGATTGCCGCCAGCTCTCCTTCATCGTCCATAATCTCTATGAGGCCGCGGTTTATGAACACGTGCCCTGCCGGGGCCGCGAAGGCGTTAAGGTCGCTGCTGTCCACCACGTAAAAATCATAGGGGAAGGTATGAACCTCAAGATGGGCCACAACGTTCTGCCCCACCTTGTTAACGTAACCAACCACCTCAGGGTCCTCGACTAATTTGAGCTGCTGCAAGGCCGCATGGAGAAACTTGTCCCCCATCTTCTTTTCATCCTCAATTGACAAATCAGCACGTGCCTTGCCGGGAAACCACCCCCCTAACATGGAGAATATCAGCACCAAAACCAATACTTTCAACCGATATTTTGTCATCATAGAAAGATCTCGTCTTTAGTTATATCTGCAAATTATTATAGCAGAAATTATATTTTAGTTCTTCTGGCTTCTCAGACCCGCGGTGCCTAGTGATCTGCTGTCTGCTGCTAGCTGGTACTTTCATTGATCCGCGGACCCTGTCTCAGAGAACTCTATCTGCCGGGCTTCCCACCATAAACCCTCAAGATCATAAAATGCTCTCATGGGATGATAAAAAATGTGCACTACTACATCATTGAGATCGAGGAGCACCCAATGACCATCAAGTAAACCTTCTACCCCCATGGGCTTGGCTCTTCGTTGGGCCAAAGCTGCTTCTATATGCTCGGCAAGGGCTTGAACGTGCCGAGTCGAACGGCCGGAGCAGATGACAAAATAATCCGTATAATCCACTAGTTCATCCACTTTCCAGATCAAAGGGTTTTCTGCCTTATGGGCTGCCGCCACCTCAGCGCATAGTATCGCTTTTTCTTGCCCCCCCATCTCCTCGATTTTTTTTGAAGTGTGTGGTTTCATATCTCCTAGTCGTTGATCTTAACTCACCTGAGCGATAGATGTGGGATGTGTTATATGGGGTATGAGATTTGCCGTTCTTCGGAGTTAAGTATCCCACATCTCATATCTCACATCTAACTCGAATTAATTTCGGATTTCTCCACTATGCCTCAAGATTTGCGATATTTTGTCAGCTCTGGCATCGCGTTTCTTATTATTACCTATACAGACCCTCCTGGCGAATGTAGTGTTCCACCTCGTCGGGTAATAGGTAACGCACCGAAGATCTATGGGCCAGAAGATTTCTAATGTTGGAGGAAGAGATATCCAAAAGAGTTATTTCCCGGTAATAGACGACATATTGGTTCGGATGTACGTAGCCCTGGATTTCGGAGTCAAAAGAATACCTGTCATCGACCTGGGTCTTTAGCATTACATCCAAGGATTCCGGAGCAAACCCAGGCCGCGCTACTACAACAAAGTGGCAGAGGCTGAATAGCTCACGGTAACTCTTCCAAGTGGGTAGTTCCAAGAATGCATCTAATCCCAAGACAAAATATAGTCCCTCACCCTCGCCATATTCGCTTGAAAGTAGCGTCAGAGTTTCCACTGAGTATGACATCCCTGGACGTTGATGCTCCAGATCTGACAGCACGAAAAGAGGGTTCCCGCGAAGTGCTAATTCTAACATGCGCCACCGATGATCAAAGGAAACTAGACCCGTCGCACTCTTGTGAGGTGGTTTTGCCGAAGGCATGAAAATTACCTGTCGCAATTGCAGCGACTCCGCCACTTCTTCAGCCGCTCGCAAGTGGCCAAGATGAACCGGGTTAAAGGTTCCGCCCATAATTCCGATA